>NZ_JBFULT010000049.1:0-24128 GCF_054049755.1 Bradyrhizobium sp. P5_C11_2 | reverse complement strand
AGGCCGCACCGACGATGGCAAGAAGCAGCCGGCTCGAGGTTGCCAGCGATATCCGGGCAGTTTCGGCACTTGCAAAGCGAGACATGATGCGCCCTCCGAACAACCCCAAGTTTCGGTGGGCAATGAGGGCAGAACCTTGTCAGAACAAAAGCGGGGTTAGGGCCACGGCCGTTTAGCGCCAGCTGTGACGATTCCACCACACTGGCCTGTCCTGAATCGGGACAAACCTGAGGAAAATCAGCCGGATGCGACACGCCAGACGATCGGGCGCGCCTCCGGCTGAGCTTCGCTCGCTTCGGTGTCACCGTTCAGGAGCCGCATCAGTTCGCGCCGATAGAGCAGGCGCCAGCCGGTTTTCAGGCTCGCGAGAAAGTCGAGCTCCCGTTGTGTCAGTGTGCACATCATGAACCCGGTCCGGTTGCGAGCAGCGCCGTCAGCCGACGAGGCTCCCCATCGGTTTGACGTCGGCGCTGCCGGGGAAGACCGCTTCAGCCAGCACCTTCTCCTCGACACGTAAGTGATCCCTGAGCAGGCCCTTCAGCACGGCGCGCAGATCCGTGGTCGGCCTGAGGTCGCGATCCTCGAACAGTTGCGCGGACTTCAATCCCGGCCAGTCCGCGATCACGCGGCCACCGGCGAGCGCGCCGCCGATGAGGAAGGCGACCGTACCCGTGCCATGGTCGGTGCCTTGCGTGCCGTTGATGCGCGCGGTGCGGCCGAACTCGGTGACGACGGCGACCACCGTCTCGTGCCACACCTCGCCCATGTTGCTCTCGATCGCGGCAAAGGCGCCGTCGAGCGCGCCAAGCAGATTGTAGAGCTGGCCGGAGGCCGCGCCTTCTGCGATGTGCGTGTCCCAGCCGACGAAACCCATCGCGCCGACGCGCGGACCGTCGGCCTTGGCGAGATAGCGCGCGGCGGTGCCGGCCGCTTCGGCGAAATAGGCGCGCACGCGTGCGATGCCGGGAGGCGCCAGCGTCGGATCGTCCGACATCGGATCGCCCGTGCCCATCGCACCGTCGAGCGAAGCGAGCTTCATGCGGGCCTGGAGCACGGTCGCAAGCTTCGGATCGGTGTGCTGGTAGAGATCGAGCAGGCGGTTCTGCGTGTCCTGGCTTGCCGGCAGGAGTTTTTGCGGCACCCATGTCATGACCGGCGCCGAGCCGCGCACCACCAGCGGCGTCACCGAGCCGATGCCGAGCGCGCGGCTGCCGCGCGGGTCGACGCGCCCGCCCGATTCCAGCGCGAGCAGCGCGCGGTTGAGCCACCCCGACGCGGTCGCGCCAGGCTTGGTGAATCCGCTTTCGAGCACGTCCTGGCCGTCGAAATGCGAGCGCTCGCGATAGGGCGTGGCCGCGGCGTGGACGATCGAGGCCTTGCCGGTCTTGTAGAGCCGATGCAGGTTCGGCATCGCCGGATTGAGCGCGAAGAAGGCATCGAGCGGCAGCGCCGGCGTCTTGCCATCCAGCACCAGCGCACGATCGCCGCGCAGTGAGATCCAGTCGGGATCGCCGACCGGCGCGACCGCACCGAGACCGTCGAGCGCACCGCGCAGCACGATGACGAGCAGGCGCGGATCGCGTCCTTCCGCGCGCGCGATCCGCGGCATCTGGCTCCACGCGAATAGCGCGCCGGAGCCGACCAGAAGCTCGCGCCGCGTGGGCAAATGATTGTCAAAGCCCATGGTCACCTCCTCTGGAAATCCGCCGACATGAACAGCAGCGCAAGTGCCTGCTGCCGGCTCTCGGCGCGGCCGACCGCTTGCTTCACCTCGGGCGCGATCTCGGACGCGAAGACGTCCTCGATAATCGCTTGCGGATCGGCCATGCCGGTGATGCGCTCGGCAAAATTGTTGGCGATGTCGAGCCGCCGGCCAACGCCGTCGATCCAACTCGCCTCGTCGTCCGGATAGCCCTTGGGCGCCGACGGACGCCACAGCGCTTCGCCGAGCAGCTCCTGGCCGCCTGTGAAGCGCGTGGGATCGACGGTCGTGATGCCGGTCGCGCGCACCATGCCGACCACCCATTCGCCCGGACGCTTGAGTTTTGACGGCGGGCCGCGCCACGCCTCGTCCGACGACACCATCGCGATTGCGACCTGCTTGAGGTCGCCCTCGGTATCGCGAAAGGTCTTCGCCATCTGCTCGATCAGCCCCAGTGGCGGCTCGTCGGCCACGAAATGCCGTGCGAGCTTTGTCGCGATATGGGTCGCGGTCGCCGGATGCGCGGCAAGATCGCGCAACACGGCGCGGCCCTGCTCGGCGTCCTCCTGCTCGTAGCGCTTGCCGAGCACGGTCTGTCCGCCGGGCTCGTGCAGCCGCGGATTGAAGGTGAATTCGCCACCATGCTGGGGATCGGCGCCCGGCGGCAGCAATGTCCATCCGGTCAGGACGTTGGCGAAGCTGATCACGTCGTCCTGGGTGTAGCCGGTGCGCACGCCGAGCGTATGCAATTCCATGATCTCGCGCGCAATGTTCTCGTTGAGGCCGCGGCTGCGGTTGATGYCGGCGGTCGAGTTCGCACCCATCGAGTCGAGATTGTCGAGATAGAACAGCATCGCCGGATGGCCCTCGACCGCCAGCAGGAGATCGACGAAGCGGCCGAGCGCATTGGCGCGAACGGCCTCGCGCTCATAGGCGCCGGACATGCTCTGGATCTTGTTGGCCGAAACGCAGAAATGGTTGGACCAGAACCACACCAGCCGCTCGGCGAAGCCGATCTCGGCGGCAAGCGCGGCCTCCGTGCGCAGCTTGGCTTCCTGCAAGTAGATCGGACGACCGGGATCGGGAATGGCGTCAGCCGCCTGCTTCGCCGCCATCTCGGCGGCGTCCTTCTCCTGGCCCTGACTCTGGCCTTGCGCCTGCCCTTGCGTTTGAGCCTGGTCTTCCGACATGGCCGGCGCCGCAGCCATCTGCTGCTTCTTCGCCTGCTGCTGCGCCTGCTTGGCGCGTGCCGCGCGCCGGGCATTGGCGTCGGCCACGGTGCGATAGGCCTTTGCGCTCGTAGGGAGACTGGCCGCTGCGGTCAGTACGAGCGGCCGGTCGAGCTCCGCGATCAGCGCGCCGCGCGGGTCGGTCCCGACAGCCGCGATCGATCCCGGTCGCGGCCCCATCCCGAAGCGATGAAGCCCCAGCACGGCCTCGGCCTTTGCAGAATTGCTCATGGCGAATGCCCAATTCTTCGAGCCTGCCGACCGGCGTCGGCATAGGCTACGATATGTAATGCTACAAAACGTAGCATTACATGTGCACCCTCGCAAGCGGAGATTGAGAAGTGGCGGTCAAGACCTCGGGAGCGGCGGCAGACGGCGGCCGCAGCCGTCCCTAGAAATTCGGCCCAAGCGCGATCTTGGTGATCGTGCCGTTCCTGACACCGATGCGCCATTCCGCCGAGCCGTTGGCGAACTGGGCGATGTAGATGTCGCTGTCGAGCGCGGTGACGCCGCGGAACGAGACCGCGCGCAACGCGCCGAGCCGCGCCAGGATCGCCTGATCGAATGGAAGCTGCTGCCGCGTGATGTCCGCGACCTCCGACGTCATGTGATCGTAGTCGGGCTGCCCCTTGCCGACGCCTTCGATATAGCGGCGCAGCATCTCCTCGCCATTGGCGATCGGAACGGCGCGGCGCGCGGCGCGTCCCGGCTTTGCGCCGAGGCTCAAAGCCTCGACGTTGTGGAAGCGCGTCTGCCGGCCCGGTATCAAGACCTCAAGACAACGCCCCGACTTGTCGGCGATCACCCAGGGATTGTTCACGGTGGTCGTCGTCGCCCAGGACATGTTCGGCCTGACCACGCTCTGCGTCTTGCGATTGCCGTCCGCATCGAGATTGAAGACACGGATGTCGTCGGCCATCTCGTTGTAGACCATGATCCGGATCGGCGAGGTGCCGGCGCGACCGCGCACATTCGCCTCCTCGGCGCAAGGCACGATGCCGCCGAGCTCGTCATTGCCGTCGGCCCGGAAGATCACATCACCGGCCTTGCCGTCGGGCTCGAGCAGCAGGCGGAATTCAGCCGTGCCGTTCTCGAACTTGGCGCCATAGATGTCGTAGCCGCCGGGGCCGACACCGCGGAAGAAGATCGACTCGACCGGCCCGAGCGCCAGGAACGTCGCACGCGTTTCATCGAGCTGACGCTGGATCTTGGCAGCCAGCGGCGCGCTCATCCGCGCGTAGTTCGGCGTGCCCGCGCGCAGATCCTCGACCCCACGCAGGATCATCTCCTTGCCGCCGGCGACCGGAACCTGCTCGCGGAAGCGATCCGGCACTTCCGCGACACGGCGCGCGAAGTCGGCCTCGATCGCCTGCGCCGTCGCCGCATCGATCCGCGGCGCGAGGCGGGCGCCGAACACCGCATTCTGGACCAGCACGCGCGAGACCTTGGCCTGGTCGTCACGCAGGAAGATCAGGAGATTGTCGCCATGGATCGAGAAGACGTCGACACCTTCGGCGAGGAGCGCCGCCCGGCCCTGCACGGTTTCCTGCACCTGAAGCCGATCCCCGTCGCGGCGCACCGTGAGCACACGGTTCGGCGCGACCCTGTACCAGCCGACATATTGGTCGAGTGATACGGAATCGGTGGCCACCGTCGGCATCTCGGCGACGCGAACCGCGCGCACGTCACGGCCGTTCATGTGCAGCATCAGTTCGGAGGATCGGCGCTCCGCATCGAACGGGAACGTGATCTCGCCGGACGAGGCCGCGTAGGACGCCGTGCCATCATTGCCGACCGTCAGGCGCAGCCTGCGCTGCCCGGTGAGCTGCCCGTAGAGATCGTCGCCCTCGCGGAAGATCGCGAACACCGAGGCCGGGCCCATGGCATAGAAATTGACGAAGGGACGGTAGTGCTGGGCCGGCGCCTCGCCGAGGTCTCCAGCGAAAGGCGCCGGATCCGGCGTCCGATAGGCGATCATGCCGGCCGACACGATCATGGCCGGCACGATCGCAGCCGCGATCCACAGCCGCTTGCGCCAGCCAACCGCAACGGGCAGCGCCGCCGCCGCGATAATACGCTCGACGCGGGCACGCACGGTCGAGGCCCGCGCCATCGCGAGCTCCATCGGCCGCGGCTTCACGCCGGTTGCGACGTCGAGCAGGATTTCGGCATAGGACAGTCGGTCGTCGATCACCTCGATCGCCTGGGCATCGCTGATGATCTCGGCGAGCTCGGCAAGGCGCGCAAGCTGCCACCACGAGAACGGGCTGAACCAGAACACCGCGCGGTTGAGGGAGGCGAGCAAGAGGACGTAGAAGTCGCGATTGGCGACATGCGCGCTTTCATGCGCGAGCACGGCGAGACGCTTCTTCGTGTCCCAGCCGGCGAATTGCGGCGGCACCAGAATGGTCGAGCCGAAGGTCACGGGACCGCCGACGTCGTGGCTGACGCGCACGTCGGCATCGATCATTTTGGGGCCGCTCATCGGCTTTGCCGCCCGTGCCAGGCGCCAGGTCAGATAGAGGCCGATGGCGAGCCGCAACAGCAGCAGCCCAGCGACGCCGGCATAGACGATGGTGACCACCAGCCACCAATCGATCGACACAACACTTCTGGCGGGCGCCGCGATGGCAGCGCCGGCTGCGATCGGCAAAGCCGGCTGCGCTGTCTCCAGCATCGAAATATCGGCCGGCCAGAACTCGTCCGCGACCGGCACGGACAAGGGCAGCCGGGCGATGGTGAGCGTCGGCCAATGCATAACGAAGGGCATCGCCAACGACGCCAGAAGCACGACGACCCACGCCGTCATGTGGACGTGCGGATTGCGCACGCGAAACAGGTTGAGACCGAACCAAACGACGCCTCCCAGCACGAAGGAGCGTAGCGCCGCCTCAGCCAGAGTTGCGATCATTCTTTCTTCACTCCCCTCGCCTTCTTCGCCTTGGCCACCTGGTCGGCCAACGTGCGCAACTGCTGCTGGTCGAGCATCGCGTTGTCGACCATGCCGACGAGGACCTCCTCCATCGAGCCGTTGCAGAACCAGTCGACGATGCGCTGCACCGCCTTGGCGGCAACCCGCGAGCGCTCTTCGGCCGCGTGGTAGACATAGGTGCGTCCGTCCACGGTGTGGTTAGCATAGCCCTTTTCTTCGAGCCGGCGCAGCACCGTGCGGACGGTGGATTCCTTCAGACGCCGCGACAACCGTTCGCGCACCACCTCGGCCGTGACCGGACCATGGGCCCAAACCAATTGCATGACCTCGTGCTCGAGGTCGCCCAGTTCGGGCAAACGATCGTCCATGGCATCTGACCTTGCGGATTGAGTTCTTCTTGTAACGCTACAGACCGTCGCATATGCCACAGCGCCGCGCAACGGCGATTCCACCGGAAATGGTGGCGTGGGGCTGACCTAACGGGGGAGAGAAAGACACTTTCCGAGTCGGATGGTCTCTTGATCTGGCAGGCATGGTGCCTTGCCCCTCACCCGGATTGCTTCGCAATCCGACCTCTCCCCGCAAAGAGCGGGGAGAGGTTAAGAAGCGTCACCGCGAACGATGTGGCTGGTCATCCAACGTCAGGGACGCGCCACTCTCACGCTCCCTCGCCCCGTTCTTACGGGGAGAGGTGGGGTGAGAGGCTGCTTCCACACATTCGGATCGAACTGTGAGCCTCAGTACTTCGGCTCGTACATCTGCGATTGGACCAGGTCCTTGACGTCGTTGGGCGCGGGTCCGTCGGCCAGCCCGCGCTGATAGGCGACGTCTGCGACGGCGGCGGCGATGCGGACCGAGACCTCGCGGATTCGCGGCAATGCCGGATAGAGGCTGCCCTGCGCCAGGTCCTCCTTGCCGACGCAATCGGCAAGCGTATGGGCGGCGGCCATGAACATCTCGTCCGTCACCAGCCGCGAGCGGCTGGCGATGACGCCGAGGCCGACGCCGGGGAAGATGTAGGAGTTGTTGCCCTGGCGCGGCACGAAAGTGCGGCCGTTGAGCGTCACAGGGTCATACGGGCTGCCGCAGGCGAACAGCGCGCGGCCCTCGGTGTAGCGATAGGCATCCTCCGCCGAGCATTCGGCCTTCGAGGTCGGGTTGGAGAGCGCGAACACGATCGGCTGTTCGTTGAGCTCGGCCATCGCCTTGAGCACGTCGGGCGTGAAGGCGCCGCCGACCGCGGCGACGCCGATGATCGCCGTCGGCTTCAGCGTCTTGATCGCGGTGAGGAAATCGGCGATCGGGGCCTGGTCGGTATGCGCGTAGCGGAGCTTGTGGCCGGACAGGGCCGCCCGGCCGCTGACGACGAGGCCGCGGGAATCCACCAGCCAATTGCGCCGCAGCGCTTCGGCCTCCGTGGCGCCCTCCGCCATCATCGCGGAGACCACGAGATCGGCGATACCGGTCGCCGCCTCACCCGCCCCGAGGAACAGGATCTTCTGATCCCTGAGCTTGCCGCCGCTGACGCGCAAGCCTGAGAACAGGCCGGCAAGCGCCACCGCCGCAGTGCCCTGGATGTCGTCGTTGAAGACACAAGCTTCGTCGCGGTATTTGTGCAGCAGCTTGAACGCCGAGTGATTGGCGAAATCCTCGAACTGGATCAGCACACCTGGAAACGTTTTTCGCGCGGCCTGCATGAATTCGTCGACGAAGCTGTCGTAAGCCTCGCCCGTGAGGCGGCGCTCGCGCAGCCCGAGATAATAGGGATCGTTCAGGAGCTCTTCATTGTTGGTGCCGACGTCGAGCACGATCGGCAGGCAATGCTCGGGATGCACGCCGGCGCAGGCCGAATAGAGCGAGAGCTTTCCGACCGGAATGCCCATGCCGTTGGCGCCGAGATCGCCGAGGCCGAGGATGCGCTCGCCATCGGTCACGACGATGAGTTTTGCGGGATTGGGCCAGTTCTTCAGAATGTCCGCGATCTGGCCGCGATCGCGCGAGGAGATGAACATGCCGCGCGGCCGCTGGTAGATCAGGCCGTATTTCTGGCAGGCGAGCCCGACCGTCGGCGTGTAGATGATCGGCTGGATCTCGTCGATATTGTCGACGACGACGCGGAAGAACAGCGCCTCGTTGCGGTCATGCAGCGCGTTCAGCGCGACGAATTTTTCCAGATCGGTCGGCAACGTGCGCAAATTGACGAGCACGCGCTCGACCTGCGTCTCCATCGTCAGCACGCAAGGCGGCAGCAGGCCTCGCAAGCCGAGCGCATCACGCTCCGCTTCCGTGAAGGCGGTGCCCTTGTTGAGCAAGGGATCGCGCAGCAGCGTCATGCCATGCGCGGTCTCGGATGATGTCGAATGGGCGCTGACCCGGGCAGGTCTATTCACGAATTCCCCCAAGGAGTTTCTTATTGAACCGGCAAACATTGTCGGCCAGCGCTCCCTGGAGATCAAGGACGTTGCGATTCATGCATCGATTGTGATCTCGCACCGCAGCGAGGTTTTTGCGAAGGACAGCGACCAGCGCGACGCAAAAGTCACCGGCGCGGGGCTATTCCGGCTTGATATCGGCGGCCTTCACGATCGGCCACCATTTTTCGGTCTCGGCCTTCTGGAAGGCGCCGAGCGCTGCAGGCGATTGCTGCACCAGGGGCGGAATCTCCTGTCCCAATTCGGCAAAACGCTGCTTGACGGACGGATCGGCAAGCACCGCGACGATGGCCGCGTTGAGCTTTGTGACGATCTCCTTCGGCGTGTTCTTCGGCGCCCAGATGCCGTGCCAGTAGGAAATGTACAGGCCAGGCAGGCCCGCCTCGTCGACGGTCGGGATGTCCGGCGCAGACGCGAGCCGCGTCGGCGACGTCACCGCGAACGCCTTGATCGCACCGTTCTTGTACTGCGGCAGCGAGTTCGACGCCTGGTCGAACATGATGTCGATCTGCCCGGCCACGAGATCGATCATGGCCGGCCCCGCGCCACGGTAAGGTATGAACTGGAAGTCGGTGCCGGTCTTTTCCTTGAAAAAGACACCAGCGACATGCGCACCCGTGCCGGCGCCGGCGGTCCCGGCGGTGGCCTTGCCGGGGTTCTCCTTCAGCCAGGCGATCAGCTCCTTGAGATTGTCGGCCTTGAGCGTCTTCCTGCCGACGATGAGCTGCGTCCCCATCGCGATCATCGCGACCGGCTCGAAATCGGCGATCACGTCGTAGGGCAGCTTGAAGATCGCGCCGTTCAGCACATGCGTGCCCCAATGGCCGATCGTGATCGTCGTGCCGTCAGGGGCCGCGCGCGCGACGCGGGCACCGGCGATGCTGCCGGAGGCGCCGGCGACGTTCTCGACCACAATCGTCGTGTGCAGCTCGGCGGCGATCCGCTCCGACAGGATGCGCGCCAGCGTGTCGGTTGGGCCGCCTGCCGCGAACGGCACCACCAGGGTGATGGGGCGCGACGGAAACGGCTGAGCGCTCGCCGGCGCGGCCCACGCACACCCGAGCAACGCGCAAATGACGATCGCATGACCGCGCAATCCGGCCCACAGCCCCCGCACCATTCTCTCCCACCCTTTTTGTCGCCCGCATGTTGTCAGCGGTTTTGGAGCCGGAGTGAACGCTGCCGGATGGGCCAAGGCAAGCGGGAAGTTGGTCGAAACGGCTACCCGGCTGCGCGCCGTGGCGTCAGGTTCGTGGCCGCATCGGCCGGCGACGGGATCTGCATCAGGATGGTCTGGGTGGCGGAAGCGACCTCGATGCCATTCTGCTGGAAGCGCAGCTTCATGCGGCGGTTGAATTCGCGCTGCACCGGCCAGCGACCGGCCTCGGTGCAGCGGATCTGGCCGACGATCGACACCATCGCGCCATCGACCTTGTCGATCCCCCAGAGCTCGAGGTCGCCACGGATCACGCCGCGGAACTCAGGCTCGCGACGCATCTCGTCGACGATGTCCTTGAGTATCTGGCCGGCGCGGTCGGTGTCCTCCTTGTAGGCGACGTTGACGCTCACGGAGGCGTTGCCGGCGCCGCGGCTGGCATTGGTGATGGTCGTCACCGCGCTGAACGGCACGATGTGCACGGCGCCGTCGCCGGCGCGCAGGCGGATGGTGCGGATCGAGACGTTCTCGACCACGCCGGAGAGACCGGAGACGCTGACATTGTCGCCGACCTGGACCGTGTTCTCCAGCAGCAGGAACAGGCCGGTGATGAGATCCTGCACCAGCTTCTGCGAGCCGAAGCCAATGGCGATGCCGACAATGCCGGCGCCTGCGAGCAGCGGTGCGACGTTGACGCCGATCTCGCTGAGCGCGGTGAGGCCGACGACGGTCGCGATCAGGCACAATAGCGCTGTCCGCAGCATCGGCTGGAACGTGCGCAGCCGCGCGGCGCGGGCATAGTGTCCGTCACGCGACAGCGTATTGATCTGGCGGTCCAGCAGCGCATTGGCGGCCTCCCAGATCGCAGCCGCGATGCCTGCGGCGAGAGCGATCGTCACCACCGCCGAGATCAGCCGTCCGCCGATCTGGCCGCCATAGAACCAGACGATGGCGTCGACGCCCCAGACTTCGAGCACGGCCACAAGGCCGATGAAGGCGATGATGCCGGAGACGATCCTGCGCAGCAGCGGCAGATAGCGGTTGGCGCGGATCTCGAGGCCCGGGAAGCGCTGGAGGATCTCGGGATTGATGCGGAAGCCGCGGTCGATCAGGCTCAGCGTCACCATGATGGCGACGCGCGTGATCAGCGCCACCACGATGGTGCCGACGAAATATTGCAGCAGCAGCGAATAGCCGTTGCGGATGTTCAGCGCCCAGACCGCCCACAGCGCGATGTCGAGCGCGATCGCAAGATAGTGCCAGCCGCCGGCGATGCGGTTGCGCAGGCGCGCCGCGATGCCCTGCCGGTCGGCCGGTGCGCGAATGGCTTCGGCCACCTGGCGGCGGCATTGCAGGATGATGACGACGATGAAGAGATGCACGATCAGCATCACCATGCGCAGCAGCGCTGCGTAACCGGTACGATGCAGGCCGAGCAGCAGCGCCACATTGGCAAAGGCGATGCCGGAGACGCCGACGCCGACGATGCGGCGCGCCCAGATCTCGACATAGGCCGCGGTCTCGGCGCGCACCGGGAACAGGCCGAACGGCCCCGCCAGCGCACGGACGACGCAGATGAGCCCGCGCGAGAACGCATAGGCGTTGACGACCGCGAGGATCACGAGGCGAACGGTCGCGGGCTCACCGATCTCCGTTCCGAGCAGCGCAGTCGCCGCGCCGACGAAGACGAACACCGGCAGCAGCTCGAGCACGAGGCGGCCGAGCACGAAGGGCAGCCGGAGCAGCAACTGCCAGACCCGCGCCAGGCTGTGACGGCGCTTGTGCAGTTCAGGTTCGGGAGTGACGTCGGCTGCGGATGACGGCGGATCGGCGATGGGCAGCGCCTGCGCCGGCAGGCGCGCGGTTTGCGGCACGCGTCCTTCCAGGAACGCGACCGGACGCCGGACCAGGCGGAAGATCACCCACTCCGCCGCGAGCGCGCAGCCGAACACCAGCGCCAGCTTCCAGGCGATCTCGATCAGGAGATTGTAGGCTGCGGGATCATTCGCGGTCCGTACGATCCAGTAATAGAAGGCCGGAAAATGCGTGATGGTCCGCGCCATATCGGCGATATCACGCGAGATCTCGCCGATCTCTTCGGACACCGTGAGCAGGAGCTGAGCGCCAAGGCCGTCGGCCGAGAGCGGGATCGGCGATTTCTGCTCGGGCTGCGGCGCAGGCTGTGGTTGACCAGGCACATTCGCGATCGCGCGCAACGTGTCGATCATCTGAGYGCGCTTCTTGTCGTCCTGGAGCGTTTCCAGCGCACGCCTGGCCTCGTCAGGCGACAGCGCGGCAGCACTCTTGGCGGCCGGCGCAGGCTGCTCCGCGTGGACGCCGGCGAGAGACGAGATCATGAGGAAGAAAGCGGCAAGAAGCGCCGGAGCCAGCTTATGCGACACGAGGATTCCCTGAAAAAATAGATGCGTCCCGGCGGAGTCGGAATCGTCACCGCCGAAACGCATGCGTCATGTCGGATTGGTGTTATTCGCCCGCGTCCTGTGTCGGAAGTTTGCCGATGAGACGACAATCTCTTGGCATTTGCCGCAAAGCAGGATCGGGAACCCCGGCGCAGCGCGGCCCCGAACTGAAATGCGGTGCGGGCAAAGGGCCACTCCCGTCATTTCGGGACTCGACCCGCAATGACGGTGAAGAGGAAACCAGGGTGTCAAAAGCGCCCGCCCCTGCGGCCTCGTTGCAGCCATCGGCACGATGAGGGTGCTGCAAACAGCACAGCGCCGGGCAGGTAGGGGCCATGCCTAACTGATGCAGCCCTCTAAGCCTTTACCCGGCGTGCCGTTCGCGGTTTTTGCCGCTATGCGATAGTCCGAACGAGCTCCATCGCACTTAACGCGGCTGGATCTGCGGAGGTGGTGTCATAGACCTCCCCTTGCTCATGAGGTGGACGTTACGCGTCGCTTTTCGCGACCATCGGGATGGTCCTCCCGTGACACAAAAGTGTCAAGCGGGATCAAGGGCCCAACGATCACAATTGAAAGTGCGAGTTCCGCGCGCATCGACACAACGGATCATGGATTTCCGGCTTCGACGGGCCTGCAACTCAATGCAGTTCGCCGCGCTCATTGCCGGCCTTAAGTCAAAGAAACTTGGGTCAAAGAAACATGTCGGTCAGATCGACCGTGGAGCAAGTGCCGACCCGGTCGAAATTCTGCGCCAGCCAGCTTCGCGCCGCCTCGCGTCCATCGTCGCGCAGCCGGCACAACAGGCTCCATTCGGGATGAAACTGCGTGGCGGTGCCGAGCTGCGACATCAATTGGTCGTTGCCGATCCAGTGCATGAACATGCGGCTGTGCCTGTTGCTGTCGAGCTCGCCATTGTCGATCAGCTTCGTGGCAAAGGCGATCGCGCGCATTTCGCGCATCAGCGATGAATTGAAGCTGATCTCGTTGATGCGGTGGAGGATGTCCGCCGCGCTCGCCGGCAGTTCGTCGCGCCGGATCGCGGTGACCTGGACGATGATCACGTCGTGGCTCCCCCTGCGATAGATCAGCGGATAGATCGCGGGATTGCCGAGATAGCCACCGTCCCAATAGTGCTCGCCGTCGATCTCGACCGCCTGGAAATAAGGCGGCAGGCAGGCCGAGGCGAGCACGGCGTCCGGGCTGAGCACGGGCGTCTGGAACACCTTGAGCTTGCCGGTCCGGACATTGGTGGCGTTGAGAAAGAGCTGCGGCGCGTCCGGCGAGGAATTGAGCCGATCGAAATCGATCACGCGTTGCAGCAGCGACCTCAGCGGATTGAAATGAAAGGGATTGAGCAGGTTCGGCGGGACCGTATGGGTCAGGGTGTGGATGAAGGCGTGGACCGGGTGATATTCCGGCGGCAGCTTCAGCGCCTGGATCCACTGGTTGAGCGGCGAGAACAGGTCGTAGACCAGGTCCATCCGCGACACCTCGTGCCAGAACGCGTGCAGATTCTGCCGCGCGGCATCCGGCCCGCCATTGGCCATGCCGGAGGCCAGCGCCACCGCATTCATCGCGCCGGCGCTGGTGGCGCTGATCGCCTCGATCGCGAGCCTTCCGTCCTCGAGCACCTGATCGAGCACGCCCCAGACAAAGGCGCCGTGCGCGCCGCCGCCCTGCAGCGCGAAGTTGACGCTCTTCTGGTTCCTGGTTCCGTTACCCGTCACCGCGCCCGTTTCCTGCCTCCCTTCCCTTCCTGCTCCAGCGCCTTGCGCACTTCCTTGAATTCCTCCAGCGAGGCCTTGTCGGCGCGTGGAAAGCGCAAATCCAGCCGCTCGAGCGCCGCGTTGATCACCGAGCCGATGACGACACGCGCGAACCATTTGTGATCGGCGGGCACGACGTACCATGGCGCATGGGGCGTGGCCGTGTGGCGGACGATGTCCTGGTACACCGCCTGGTAGCGCGGCCACAGCGCGCGCTCCTTGATGTCGTCCATGGAGAACTTCCATTGCTTGGACGGATCCTCGAGCCGGTCGAGGAAACGCTCGCGCTGCTCCTCCTTGGAGACGTTGAGGAAGAACTTCAGAACCACCGTGCCATTGCGCGAGAGATAGCGCTCGAAGGCGGAGATGTCCTCGAACCGCTCCTTCCAGATGTTCTTGGTCACGAGTTTTGGCGGCAGCTTCTCCTTGGCGAGGATCTCCGGATGCACGCGCGTCACCAGGCATTCCTCATAATGGGAGCGGTTGAAGATGCCGATATGGCCGCGCTCCGGCAGGGCGACGGCGTGACGCCAGAGGAAATCGTGGTCGAGCTCCTTGCTGCTCGGCGCCTTGAAG
The DNA here is from genome assembly GCF_054049755.1 of Bradyrhizobium sp. P5_C11_2. NCBI lineage: Bacteria > Pseudomonadati > Pseudomonadota > Alphaproteobacteria > Hyphomicrobiales > Nitrobacteraceae > Bradyrhizobium > Bradyrhizobium sp. P5_C11_2. The sequence continues at coordinate 9,912 of NZ_JBFULT010000049.1, read as the reverse complement.
GCATGGACCTCGCAGCCCTGCGGATTAATGCCCTCGAAGATCGCCTTGATCGCGGAATCCTTGCCGGCGGCGTCCATGGCCTGAAACACGATCAGCAGCGACCAGCGGTCCTGGGCGTAGAGCCTCTCCTGGAACTCGACGAGACGCTGCTTGTTGGCGTCGAGGATGACCTGCGCCTTTTCCTTGTCGAGGCCGCCCTTCTCGTCGGTCTTGTGCGCCTTGAGGCGAAACTTGCCGGATCCGTCATAGCGGAACGGCGTGATGAAAGGATCGAGTTGGTCAGCGAGCGGTTTCGAGGGCTTCTTGCTCATGAGCGCGGGGACACCTTGCGTTGCGGCTTCAATCGGTCGAGCACGCTACCAAGGATGCCCTTGGGAAGGAATATGATGAAAAGCACCAGCAGCACGCCGTAGACGAGGTTGTCCCAGCCGACCGCCTTGGTGCCGAAGCCGATGCGCAGGGTCTCCGCCAGCAGGATGGTGATGACGGCCCCGACGGTCGGGCCGAGCGAGACGAAGAGGCCGCCGACGATGGCCGCGAACACCATCTGGAGCGAGACCGCGATCCCGCTCACCGTGTCGGGCGTGATGAACATCTGGTACTGGCAATAGATCGCGCCCGCCAGCGCCGTCATCAGCGCGCTGATCAGCGTGATCTTCAGTTTCTCCGCGGTGACGTTGACGCCGGCGGCGGCAGCGGCGTCCTCGTCCTCCGAGATCGCCTCCAGCGCGTAACGGCTCATGCTGCGGTCGATCAGGTGCCAGACAATGATGCCCACGAGCCAGACCCCAAGCGCGATCAGGTACCAGGTCGTCTTGTCGTCGAATTGCAGCGCCAGCAGCTTGTTGCCGGACGCCCGGTTCGGCGTGTAGCCGAGCGAGCCGCCGGTGTAGTCGCGCGTGGCCGTGATGACCTGGAGCAYGATGCCGGACAGCGCCAGCGTCACCAGCACGAAATAGTGCCCGGTGATGCGGAAGCGGAAGCAGGGATAGCCGACGATCAGCGCCAGCGCGCCGGCTGCGACCATGCCGACGGGAATGCCGATCCAGGGCGACCAGCCCAGATGATTCCACAGCAGCGCGGTGACATAGGCGCCGATCCCCATGAAGCCGCCATGGCCGAGCGAGACCAGGCCGAACCGTCCCATCATCGACCAGGACGTATAGGCGAACGACCAGATCAGGATCAGCACGAGGATATGCAGGTGATAGGGATCGCGATAGACGAAGGGCAGCGCGATCAGCGCCGCCAGTCCCGCCGCCCACGCCACAAGCCGGCCCTGCCCCATCATCGGCGCCTCGCAAGCAGGCCCGCGGGCCGGATGAACATCATGACGATGAAGAAGGCGAAGGCGAGCACGTAGCCCCATTCGAGGTCGGAGAACAGGCCGCCGAGCGAGATGATCTCGGCGAACACGAAGGCGGCGATGAAGCCACCGATGAAATTGCCTAAGCCCCCGAGCACGCAGATCAGGAAGGTGATCGGCCCGAACGAGAGGCCGACGAAGGGATGCACGTCATATTGCAGCACCAGCAGGCAGGCGGCGAGCCCGGCCAGCGCGCCGCCGAGCGCCGAGGTGATGAGATACATTCTCTTCGTATCGACACCCATCAGCGCCATGATCTGCCGGTCTTGCGAGATGGCGCGGATCGCGGTGCCGGTGAAGGTGCGCGTCATGAACAGGTAAACCGCGACCATGCCGACCAGCGCGGCCAGAAAGGACAGCAATCGCGCGTAACTGAAGTTCATGTCGCCGAAGGCGAGCACGGGCAGGCGGATGCCGAGATTGCGGAAGTCGATGCCGAAGGCGACGGTGGCAAAGCTCTGGAGCACGAACAGCACCCCGCCTGTCGCAAGCAGCTGGTTGATCGGCGGCGCGGTGAGCAGCGGCGCGATCACGAGGTAGTGCAGCGCGGCGCCGAGGATCGCGACGAGCAAAATGGTGAACGGCGCCGCAATGAAGTAGCTGAGGCCGTAATACTGCACGATGAAATACATGGCGTACATGCCGATCATCACAAGCTCGGCGTAGCAGATCCAGGTCACGTCGATGACGCCGAAGATCAGGTTCAGCCCGAGCGCGAGCAGCGCCAGCACGCCGCCGAGCAGGATGCCGTTGATGACGGCCTCGAGCAGGTAGATGTCGAAAATGTCCAAAAATGCTTGCATGCCTGCATGCCCCTCGCCCGCCCCTTCACACTCCGAGATAAGCTTCCTTGACCGTGTCGCTCGCCAGCATCTCGGCCGAGGTGCCGGACGCCCTGATCGTGCCGGCCTCGATCAGATAGGCGCGGTCGACGACGCGCAGCACCTGCTGCACGTTCTGCTCGACGATCAGCACGGTCAGCCCGCGCGCGCGGATCCGCTTGACCAGCTCGAACACCTGCTGCACCACGACCGGCGCCAGCCCTGCGGATGGCTCGTCGAGCAGCAAGAGCTTCGGATTCGACATCAGGGCACGGCCGATCGCGCACATCTGCTGCTCGCCGCCGGACATAGTGCCGGCCATCTGATGGCGGCGTTCCTTCAGGCGCGGGAACAGGTCGAACACGACGTCCAGCCGCTCGGCATAGTGGCCGCGCGCCTCCTTCATGAAGGCACCCATCTTGAGATTGTCGTCGACCGTGAGCTGCGGAAACAGCCGCCGGTTCTCCGGCACATGCGCAATCCCGAGGCTGACGATCCGGTGCGGCGGGGTCGCCACGACGTCGACACCTTCCATCGCGATCGATCCGCGCGACGGGCGGATCAGGCCGGAGATGACGCGCATGAGAGTGGTCTTGCCGGCACCGTTCGGGCCGATGACGCCGACCGCCTCGCCCGCCTTGACGTCGAGATCGACGTCGAACAGCGCCTGGAACGTGCCGTAACCGGCGCTGACGGAACGAAGCTCCAGCATCGGCTAGCCTCCCGCGCGGCGGCGCGCTTCGGCGGCCGCGGCCTGCGTCGTCTCGGCATCGGTGCCGAGATAGACCTCGATGACGCGCGGGTCGCCGGCAACCGCGCTCGGCAGCCCCTCCGAGATCTTCTCGCCGTGATCGAGCACCATCACGCGATCGACCACGCGCATCAGCACGCCCATGATGTGCTCGACCCAGATGATGGTGATGCCGAGCTCGTCACGGATGTTTCGCAGCATGTCGGCTGCCTGCTCCATCTCGGTATCGTCGAGGCCGCCGAGACTCTCGTCGGCGAGCAGCAGCTTTGGCGCGGTGGCGAGCGCCTTGGCGAGTTCGAGCTTCTTCAGGCCGGCCGCTCCCAGCCCGTCGACGCTGGCATGGCGGTCGGTCGGCAGGCCGACCATCGCGAGCGCACGCTCGGCCGCCTCATCTGCCTTGGTGCGGCTGTGGCGGCCCTGGCCGTAGAAGCCGGCGAGCGCCACGTTCTCGAAAATGGTCAGGCGGCGGAACGGCCGCGGAATCTGGAAGGTGCGGCCGATGCCACGGTTGATGATCCGGTGCGGCGCGAGGCCCGCGATTTCATGCCCGGAGAACAGGATCGATCCGGACGTCGGCGCCAGCGTGCCGGAGAGCATGTTGAAGATCGTGCTCTTGCCCGACCCGTTCGGGCCGATCAGGCCGAGGATCTCGCCCTGATCGACCCTGAACGACACGTTGTTGACGGCGGTGAAGCCGCCGAACCGCTTCACCAGTCCGCTGACTTCCAACACCGAAGCTCTCCGCCGCTACTGGTTGCTGTAGGTGGTGCCCTTCGGCAGCGGCAGCACGGCATCGCGCTGCGCCTGGCTCTTGGGCCACACCACATGGGACTTGTCGTCTAGATACTGGATGACGACCGGGAACGAGCGCTCGTTCTGCCCGGCCATCGGCGTGCCTTCGCCGTAGAACTTGACGCCGAAGCCGAGCATGGTGCCGCCCTCGGGAATATCGGTATCGAGCGCGGCCTTGCGCAGCGCATCGGGATCGACACCGCCGTATTTCTTGATCGCACGCGGCAATACGTCGGCCATGAAGACGTAGGTGTTGGACGCCCCGATGCCGACATGGGCGGAGCGAATGGCGACGCCCGGCCTGATCCTGTCGAACTCCTCGCCGACCATCTTGATCACAGGGGGCAGCTTTGGATCCATCGTCTTCTGGTTGGCAAGCCAGATCGAGATCGGATCGGCGTTGAAGATGTAGGTGGCGTCAGCGCCCATGCCCTCCTTCAACTTCTCATAGACGCCGTAGCCGGCACCATGCCCCATCAATGCGCCGAACTTCAGGCCCTGCTCGCGGGCCTGGCGCAACAGCAGCGTGATGTCGGGATTGTAGCCGGTGTGGAAGATCACGTCGGGCTTGGCGCGCTTCAGCTTGGTCACCAGCGCGGAGAGATCGGGCGCGGTCGCCGAATAGCCTTCCTTGAGCACGACGTTGAAACCCGCCTTCTTCGCGCCGGCCTCGTTGCCCTTGGAGACGTCGACGCCATAGGCGCCGTCCTCGTGGATGATGGCGACCCGCAGATCCTTCGGCTCCTTGTCGAACTTCGTCTTGGCATTCTGCGCGATGAAATCCATCGTCATCATGCCGAACTGGTCGCCACTCGCCTGCGGGCGGAACACGTATTTGTAGCCCTTCTCGTTGAACACGGCCGACGAGATGCAGGTCGTCATCCACATGAACTTCTTGAGCTGCTCGACACGGGCCGCGACCGGCACGCATTGCGCCGACGAGAAGAAGCCGAGCACCATGTCGACCTTCTCCTGCTCCAGCAGGCGGACGGATTCGTTGATGGCGATGTCGGGCTTGCTCTGCGCATCGGCATAGACTGCCTCGATCTTGTAGCCCTCGACGCCGCTCTTGGCGAAATGGTCGAGGATGATTTTTGCGCCGACATAGTTGAGTTCGGAGCCGCCGCCCGCGAGCGGGCCGGTCAGGTCGAACACCACGCCGATCTTGATCTTCTTCTCTTGGGCCTGGGCGGACGCCGCCAGGCTCGTCGCCGCGATTAGGACCATCAGCCCACGTACCAAACGGGCAGCCATGCGCACGCGCATCAAAACCTCCCTGGACGATTGTGCATTGCATTCTTCTTGCTTTTGCTTTTTTGCCCATCACATGGGCTGCGCGAAGCGATGTCAAGCCTCGCGCGTCAGCGCGAAGCGAACTGCTGCTCGACGAAGGCCGTGACAAATCGCGGCATGGACGGCGTGAGATCACTCATCCCGCGCACGAGATGAATGGCCGACAACTCCGGCTCGGCCTCACGCGCGAGATTGGCTTCGATCCGGGCGCGAACCACCTCGCCCGGCATGTCAAGGTTGAGCACCTGCATCATTGCAATCGTCGGCCCGGCGACGACGCAGTGCCAGTCCGGCTCGGCCCGGTAGTCGCCGGCGCTCAGGCCGGTTTCCTCGGCAATCTCGCGCACGACGCTGCCGGAAACGTCGAGCGCGCCGTCCCTGACGTCGTCGAGGTCAGGCGTCCCCGAGGGAAAATAGATGCGCCCCCCATTGGCGGTGTGGTGTGCCATCTCGCCCATCACGAAGGCGCCGTCGGAGGCGCGCAGCGCGCCCATGCCAAAACCGTTGAACACGGCAGGGTCGGGAAAGCCCCAATCGCGCCAGGCGAGGAAGCTTGCGAAATCCGTCTCGAAATAGGTCGCGGCGAGATGGCCGTCCGAGAACACGGCATCGCGACCSAGCAGGACGCGGCCGTTCCAGATCTTCGGCCGTTCGCGCTGGATCTCGGCGAAATGCGCCGCGATCTCGGCGCGCCGCTCCTCCGCGAACGGCCACACGATCGGGCGCACGGCAAGATCGAGCGTTGTGACGCGATGAATGACAGGTGACGTCATGACGCCGATGACCACGCCTTCACGTCAATTATTTGGCGTTCATCCCCGTGGTCTTCTTGGCCTGCTCGACGTACTTGTTGGTAAAAGTCTTGCTGACGTCGATCTTGGCGTTGGCCACGTCGGGCGAGCCGACGCTGAACACCGCGAGAACGGCGTCCGCGCCCTTCGGATCCATCCTGCCGGTCTCCGAGAACATCGGGATCGTGTTCCTGAGTGCAGCGAGATAGAGGTCCTTGTTCTTGCCGACCATCTCCTCCGGCATCTTCGCCATGATCTCCTCGGGCGAGTGCGAGTGAATCCAGGCGAGCGTGGCCAGCATCGCATTGGTGAGCGCCTGCACTTCCTTTTCGTGGCCGTTGACCCAGGCCGCGGTCGAATACAGCGCACCGCCCGGATATTCGCCGCCGAACGTCTCGAGCGTGTCCTTCTGGGTGCGGGTGTCGCTGAGGATGCGCAGGTCCTTGTGGCTGCCCTGGAGCACGGTGACGGAGGGATCGAGCATGACGGCCGCGTCGATCTGCCCCTGCTCCATCGCGGCGACCGCGGTGGCGCCGAGGCCGACCCCGATCACGGCGGTGCCGGCGGGATCGAGCCCGTTCTTCTTGAGCATGTATTTGAGGAAGAAGTCTGTGGAGGAGCCGGGCGCACTGACGCCGACCTTCTTGCCGGCGAGATCCTTGACCGACTTGATCTCGTTGGTGTGCGACGGCGAAACCACCAGCACGAGGCCGGGATAGCGGTCATAGACCACGAAGGACAGAAGCTCCTGCTTCTTGGCGGCGAGGTTGACGCAATGGTCGAAATAGCCGGAGACGACATCGGCGCTGCCGCCGAGCACGGCCTTGAGCGCATCCGAGCCGCCCTTGAGGTCGACCAGTTCGACATTGAGGCCGGCCTTGTCGTATTCGCCGAGCTGCTTGGCAAGCACCGTGGGCAGGTAGCACAGGCAGGCGCCGCCGCCGATCGCGACGGTTACCTTGCTTTGCGCCGCGGCAAAGCCGGTGGTGAGCGTCAGCGCGAGCAGCGCGCCGGCGAGCCTGGCAATCGTGTTCTTCATTGGTTTCCTCCGTTCGGCTGGCGGCACCATAGAGCAGCAGGACTGGCTTGAGAAGCACTGCCTAAGTGCGACTCGCCATCGGCCTTTTGACGCAATAGCATGCCCAAACAAGAACAATTCCTGATGGGGAGAATCTTCCATGAATCGCCTTGCTGCCGGACTGTCGATCGCCGCCGCCTTTGCCGCCGGATGCGGCGCAAACCAGTTGCTCCGGCCGGCGCTGGCCGCCGAGAACGTCACCGCGCAGATCATCCACACCGGCGAAATGGAGGGCGACGCGCTCGGGCCAGCCAACAATGTCGGCTACCGCTCAAAAATGTTCGCGAGCGCCGACGGCGCCACGGTCTCGATCCAGGTCGGCAATGTGCCCAAGCACATGCATCCCAACACCAACGAGATCCAGTACATCCTGGACGGAACCGGGACGATCTGGCTCGGCGACAAGGAGGTCACGGTGAAGCCCGGCGACCTCGTCATCATCCCGAAGGGCACGCCGCACGGCGGCACCAAGCCGATCAGCGGGCAGGTCAAGGCGATCGCGATCAAGACGCCGCCGCAGACGCCCGACGACACCAAGCTGCTGGATTGAGCATTCGCGCTGCCGGGCTCGCGCCGAAGCGCGGGCCCGTCCACTGAATGTCCGGGCTAGATCGGGCGCGCCTGCTTCCGGATCTCGTTCGCGATCGGCTTGAGCGTGTCCGTCGGAAGCTCGCCGACGAGCGTATAGCCCATGCCGCCGTCCGCCCAGGCGAAACCCGCGACATCACCGGTCGATTGCGGCAGCATCGGCGTATCCTGTCCACCGCGGCTCATCGGGCGCGTCAGCACCACAAGGCGATCGCCGCGATCGTCGTCGTACATGAACATCGCGGCCGGACCGTGCGAGGTCGCAACGAGACGCCCTCCCATTAGCCGATAGCCGGACACTGAAAGATCCGGCACCTTGACCGGCTGCTTCAGCCGGTTGGAGACCCATTGCGTGAGCTCGGCACTGTCGGACGCACGTATCTCGACCGGCCGCACGCGATCCGGCGCATAGACGCCGTAAGAGTAGGCCGCCTCCTGCGCCAATGCGGACAGTCCGTTCGAGCCATCCTGCAACAGGCTGCGCATGGTCCAGCCGCCGAGACCGCCGATGCTCAGGAGCAGCAGTGCCGCGATTGCCCACCATGCGTGCAAAGGGCGCCGCTTCCGGCTCTCGATCATGTGCGACAGGTTCAACTCGGCCGGCAATGGTTCATCGGCGATCGGCGCCAGCGCGCTGCGCAGCTGCTCGCGCTGGGCGGCAAAGGCCGCGACGCGCCCAGCGACATCCGGGTGATCGTCCAGGTAGGATGCGATCTCCGCACGACGCTCAGGCTCGAGCGCGTGGTCCACAAAGGCGTGGAGATCATCTTCCGTGATCGGCCGTTGGCTCATTTCATGCTCCGCAATGCCACGACGTTCCCCGGTGCAACGCCGTCCATCTCCTGCAGCAGCCGCTCCCGCGCCCGCGACAGGCGCGACATCACTGTCCCGACCGGGACCTTCAACACGTCCGCGGCGGCGGCGTAGGAAAGATCCTCGACTGCAACAAGCAACAACACAGCCCGCTGCTCCTGCGGCAGTCTCGCAAGCTTGTTCAGGACGTCCTGATAGATCAGCCCTTGCTCCTGCGCTGCCGCGCTGACAAGCTCGCGCTCGCCGGCATCGTCGATAGGCATATGCCTGCCCCGCGCTGTTGTCTGGCGAAATTGAYTGACCGCCAGATTGTGGAGGATCGTGAACAGCCAGGCGCGCACGCTGCCGTCGCGCCGCTGATGCCAGCGGCCGACGGCCCGCTCCAGGCAATCCTGAACCAGATCGTCGGCGGCCGCGCGATCGCGCACGAGGGCGCGCGCATAGCGGCGGAGCGCGGGGATCAGTGGCTCGACCTGAACCAGCATGTCCTTCATGAGGCACTCCGCCTGCTCTTCGTTGCCGCCCGACGGTGCGTCATTGCGTCTCGATCTGGACCGCCTCGCCGGGCCCGGCCGCGTCTCCGGCGGCGATCACCAGGTATCGCTTTCCAGCCACGGCGGACTGATCGACGATCTGCCGGATCGGTCCGGCCGCGTTGACGATGGCCGATCCGGCCGGATTGGTCATGAACGCCGCCAATGGCTGTAACGGGCCGCTCCCGTCACTGCGTTCCGCCAGCGCCAGCACATATTTCTGCCTGGGCTCAAGTCCCGTCACCGAAGCCTGCAGGATCTGGATCAGGCCCTGGTCGAACAGCGAGACGCTGGTCGGCGCCTTTCCGTCCTTCGAACCGTCCCTGGATGCAAGCGCGAGATGAGCGACCTGGCCGGCAACGCCGAGGGCCTGCAAGTTCTGGCGGTCATCCGGATTGGGAGCCGCGCCTGGAACATAGGCGATGGCCTGTGGCGCCTGGCCGATCGGGACATTCGCCACCACGCTGTTGGTCGCGGTGTCGATCGCCGCGAGCGCGTCGGCGTTCTCGAGCCCGACATAGATGCGCGTGCCGTCGCCGGACGGCCACACGCCGTGCGGCAGATTGCCGACCGGGATCGTCGCGACTTGCGAGAAATCGTCGGTGCGGAACACCTTCACCTGGTTCAGGCCACCGATGGTGACGTAGGCAAATGTCCCCCTGGCAGTGTGCGCGAAATTGACGTGGTTGGTGATCGGACCGGTATCGATCGTCTTGATCGGGTTGAACGGCGGCCTGGCGTTGAACACCTGCGTCCTGCCCGTATCCTTCAGCGTGAACCAGACCTGGTTTCCATCCGGCGTCACCGCGATGTTCGGGCAGAACGGGCTCTCCTGCTTCACCTTGGCGATGATCTTGTGCTCGGCGACCGCGACGACGTCGGTCTCGGGATTGAAGGACGAGCAGATGTAGGCGTATTTGCCGTCGGGTGAAAACATCTGCATGCCCGGCCCGCTGGGGGTGGTGATGCGGCTCTTTTCCTCAAAGCTCCGCGGGTCGATCACGGAGATGTAGTTTTCGCCACGAACGGTGACCCATACTTCCTTGCCGTCCGGCGTGAAGAACGCCTCGTGCGGCGACCGTCCGA
>NZ_JBFULT010000048.1:0-24882 GCF_054049755.1 Bradyrhizobium sp. P5_C11_2 | reverse complement strand
AGATATGGGCCTGCGCACCGGTCCTTCTGAGGGACGATACCCGGGACTACGAGCGTCGATTTCAGGACGCCGAAAGAGCTGTCCCAAAATCGGCGGTGCCGGCCGTTTACGCCTGTTGTCCGGCGTGGCCGCCGACCGGCTCGGCCACCGCGTCGTATGTCGGCACCGCCTTGCCGCCGCCGCGATAGACGACGGAGGCCGCGRTGATGCCGAGCAGCGCCGCGAACATCAGCCAGAAGCCGGGCGAGGCCTTGTCGCCGGTGTGCTCGATCAGCAGGGTCGAGGCGAACGGCGTGAAGGTGCCGAACAGCGCGGCCGCGAGCGCGAAGGCGAGCGAGAAGCAGGTGGTGCGCACATGCGCCGGCACGATCTCGACCAGCGCGCCCAGCATGGTGCCGCTGTAGACGCCGAAATAGAACGAGAACATCATCTCGACGGCGAGCAGCTTGCCGAAGGTCGGCGCCGCCACCAGCCAGTGCAGCGCCGGATAGGCGGTGACGAGCGCCAGGCCGGCGATGGTCAGCAACACCGGCTTGCGGCCGATGCGGTCGGACAGCGCGCCGCCGACCGGATTCCAGAAGAAATTGGTCACCGCCACCAGCAGGGTGACGAGCAGGGCGTCCTGCGTCGACAGCTTCAGCACGCTCTTGCCGAAGGTCGGCGTGTAGACGGTGACGAAATAGAACGTCGTCGTGGTCAGGACCGCGATCATCATGCCGAGGATGACGATGCGCCAGTTGGCGAGCGCGGAGGCGAACACCTCGTCCGCGGTCGGATGCTTCTTCATGGCGAGGAAGGCCGGCGTCTCCTCGAGCGTCCGCCGCAGGAAGAAGATCAGCGGGATGATCATGCAGCCGACAAAGAAGGGGATGCGCCAGCCCCAGGCGGCAACGGTGTCGGCCGGCATCACCTCGGACAGGATGTAGCCGAGGATCGAGGCCACGAAGATCGCGACCTGCTGGCTGGAGGACTGGAACGAGGTGTAGAAGCCGCGATTGCCGGGCGTGGAGATTTCCGCGAGGTAGACCGACACGCCGCCAAGCTCGACGCCGGCGGAGAAGCCCTGCAGCAGGCGGCCGAGCAGCACGATGACCGGCGCGGCGATGCCGATGGTCGCGTAGCTCGGGCAGAACGCGATCACCACGGTGCCGGCGGCCATGATGGCTAGCGTGACGATCAGGCCCTGGCGGCGGCCGATGCGGTCGATATAGGCGCCGAGCACGATCGCCCCGACCGGGCGCATCAACGCGCCGAGCCAGAACACGCCGAAGGTGTTGAGCAGCGACGCGGTCTCGTTGCTGGACGGGAAGAACGCCTTGCCGATGGCGGCGGCATAGAAGCCGAACAGGAAGAAGTCGAACTGCTCGAGGAAATTACCGCTGGTCGCGCGCAGGATCGCGCCGATGCGTGACTTGATCTCGGGCGGATTGGTTGTTGCTGTTGGTCCAGCCATTGGCGTTGCTCCCCTTCAAGACGTGGCCGGACCGGAACTCATATTCGCGGTGCGCGACAAATTGTGCCTGCGACAATCTGTCATACCCCTCTCGCGCGGGGACCCGGGAGTCAACCGATTTTGCGGGCGAAGCTGATGATTTTTCAGGCTTTATTCTGCGTTGCAGCGATCATCCAATCGCGGAACGCGGTGAGCTTCGGCGCCTCGCGGCGGCCCTCCGGCACGACCAGGTAGAAGCCGGCATCGGCCGGCAGCGCGATCTTGAAGGGGACCACGAGCCGGCCCTTGGCGATGTCGTCCTGGACGTAGGAGGTCCGGCCCATCGCCACGCCGATGCCGTCGATCGCGGCCTGGATGGTCATGAAGATCATGTCGAAGGTGATGCCGGGCTGCTTGGCGATATCGGCCGGCAGGCCCGCCGCCGTCAGCCACAGCCGCCAGTCGTCGCTGTTGGCGTTCGATGTGTGCAGCAGCGGATAGCCGCGGAGATCCTCCGGCTGGCGCAGCGGCCTGTCGCCGCGCAGCAGCGAGGGGCTGCACACCGGAAACAACTCGTCCGCCATCAGCCAGTCGGCGCGCAGGCCCGGCCACTGGCCGCGGCCGTAGCGGATCGCGGCATCGACGTTGTCGCGCTGGAAGTCGACCAGGCTGGTCGAGGTGGTGATGCGGACGTCGATGCCGGGGTGCTGCTCCTGGAAATCGGTCAGCCGCGGCAACAGCCATTTTGCCGCGAGCGAGGCCAGCGTCGAGACCGTCAGCACCTTGTCGTCGTCCTTGCGCAGCAGGCGGTCGGTCGCAAGCCTGAGGTCGTTGAACGCGGCGCGGACGCCCGGCAAATAGTCGCGCGCCTCCGGCGTCAGCGCCAGCGCGCGGTTCTGCCGGATGAACAGGCGGATGCCGAGCTCCTCCTCGAGCCTGCGGATCTGATGGCTGATCGCGGTCTGCGTCACGTTCAGCTCGGCCGCGGCCAGCGTAAAGCTGAGATGGCGCGCGGCCGCCTCGAACGCCCGCAACCCGTTCAGGGACGGCAATCTGGCAGTCATTTGGCAGCAATATGCATGAGCTTATTTCATGCGAAGGGGTACAAATTGTCGTTTGTCGAAGCGCGGGGCCAGGCAGATATTAGCATCCAACTTAGCTCCAGGAGCTTACAATGTCTGTTTTGACCCAGAATTCAATGACAAATCATCATGCGCCCGGCGTGCTCTCCCAGATCGGTGAGACCCTCCATGTCTGGCATGAGCGCTACCGGACCCGCCGCGAGCTCGCCAACTGGACCGCCCGCGATCTCCATGACGTCGGCCTGTCCTGGACCGACATTGCCTATGAGGCCGACAAACCCTTCTGGCGGGCCTGATTGGCCGCCAGGCCGGCGCCGCCTGATCACAGGGGCGCCGGCGGTCCCTTTTTCCTCGGGTCATGTGTCATGAGCACTCTCCGTCTGGAAGACCTGAAGCAATATTCGGACACGCTGCGCACCCGGCAGGGTGAGGCGCTCAACGTTCGCTTCGTCGAGCCGCGCGACACCGACGAGCTTCAGCACTATTTCCGTTCGCTCACGACCCGCTCCCGCTACAACCGCTTTTTCGGCGCCATCAGCGAGCTGCCGAAGGGCCTGCTGAGCGAATTCCTCGATGTCGGAGCGCGCGAGCGCTTTACCGTCGTCGCGACCAAGATGGTCGACGGCTTCGAGACCATCGTCGCCGAAGCGCGCTACGCTTTCCATGCCGAGACCTCGACGCTGGAGTTCGGCCTGTCGGTCGACGATCGCTGGCAGGGCCACGGCATCGCCACCGCCCTGATGAAGAATCTCGAATGCCGCGCCGCCGCGCTCGGTGCCGAGCACATGTTCGGCGACACGCTGCGCTCCAACGAGACCATGATCTCGCTCGCGCGCAAATCCGGCTTCGCCTTCGTCAACCATCCGGACGACTGGAAGCTGGTGCGCTTCGACAAGGAGATCAACGTCGCTCCAAAGGACATTCCCTGCGCGAGCTGGCGTCTCGTCGCCCTTTCCCGTCAGGCCGATAGCCCCTCAGCCGCGGCCTGACACCACTGCGAGCCCGGCCTGGTCATCCAGAGCCGGGCATTTTTTTCGTAGCCCGGATGGAGCGCAGCGCAATCCGGGATTCGGGCCGCAATCGCAGGCTTTCCCGGATTTCGCTGCGCTCCATCCGGGCTACGACAAGGCCTATTCTTCCTCGATCCGAATACCCCGCTCGCTTAAAGCCGCGAGCACGGCTTCGATGTCTTCCGGCTCCGTCTTGGTGGAGGGCATCAACTCGTTCAGTTGATGGAACGTGACGTAGCCCGTCTTCTCCGCGAGGAGAGCGGCCTGTCGCACCACCTCAGGCCAATCCATTCCGTCCTCCTGAAAATGGGGTCCTACTATATGGAATGATCTGATGGTCGGGACCGCGTAACCCGGATGGAGCGCAGCGCAATCCGGGATTCGTGCCACGTCGCCGGCTTCCTCGGATCAACTGATTGTCAAACGGACAGTCGCCCTCTAGCTTGACGGAGGGGGCCGCTCGGCGCGCCTATTTATCCTACCCGTGAGACTAAAGAAGCCGCTTGTCATATGCGCGTTGCCATTTTTGCTCTCTCGCTGCTTGGTGTTCTGGCGTGGCCGGAAAAAGTGGAAGCGCTGGATTGCGCACTTCCGCCGAACATTTGGTCCCGGCCGGCCGGCAGTGATGAGATCGCCCGGGAGCAGCAACTTCGCGATCAAGAGGATCGCCTTAGCATCTATCGGCTGGAGCAGGCGCCCATCATATTCCGCGGGCGCGTCGCTTCAGCGCGCTATCTTTCCGATATTCGCAAGACGAATACCCCGAGCAGCCTGCTCGTCTTCGACCACGTTGAAATTCTGAAGGGAGGGTTATTTACGGCTTCCAGGGATCGAAGGGCCTTTGTGATCAGCGAACAGTGGTGCGATGCTAGTTGCATCGGCAAGCCATCACCGAAGACGACATGGCCTACGGGCAAGATGGTTGTCGTCGGGGCGCACCCGAACAATTTCGCTGATTCGTCGAAGGCCGTGGAGTTTCCCGACAAGCGTGTCGTTTATCGGGGACGAATCGACGCCACGTTGGGTATGTGTGACGGTGGCCCACTGAGCGATCGGGCGGTGGAGATATTGAATGATCCCACCGAAATGGCTCGCCTGAAGCGAGAGAGCCGCTGAAGGAGCGGCCGCCTCAGGGTGACGGACAAAGATTTTCGAGTGCGTCTACTTCCCCGTGAACACCGCTTTCCGCTTCTCGATGAACGCCTGCACGGCCTCCTTGTGATCGGCGGTCGTGGTCAGGCGGATCAGCCGCTCGGCCTCGTGGTCGCGCGCGGTTTCGAAGTCGAACTGGATGGCTTCGTCGAGATTGTCCTTCATGTAGCGCAGCGCCAGGCGCGGGCCTTCGGCGAGGGACTTTGCCAGCGCAAAGGCCTCGGCCTGCAATTTGTCGTTGGGCACGACGCGGTTGACCAGGCCGATCGCCTCGCAGCGCGCGGCATCGACGCGATCTCCGGTGAACATCAGCTCGCGCGCCCTTGCGGTGCCGACCAGCCGGGTCAACAGCCAGGCGATGCCGTAATCGCCGCTGAGCGCGATGCGAGCGTAGCCGGTGGCGACGAAGGCCGATTGTGCGGCGATGCGGATGTCGCAGGCCATGGCGATGGCGAGCCCAGCGCCGACCGCGGGGCCGGGCAGGGCGGCGATGGTCGGCTTGCGCACCGACACCAGCGCGCCGGTGAGCAGCCGCTGCCGTTCCTGGAGATCGGCGACCTTGTCGTCAAACGACATATCGAGCTTGGCTTTGTCGCGATGCGCGCCCATGCCCTTGACGTTGCCGCCGGCACAGAACGCTTCGCCCGCGCCGGTGAGCAGCAGCGCGCCGACATTCGGATCCTCGCCGCAGGTGCGGATCATCGTCCGCAGCGCCGGCGTCAAGGTGTCCGACAGCGAGTTGCGCGCCTCCGGCCGGTTCAGCGTGATCACCGCGACACGGTCGCGGATGACGCAGAGCAGCTCATTGGTGCCGGTGTCGATGGTGGTGTCCGTGGTCATGATTCCCGCCCTTGTAGGGTGGGCAAAGCGAAGCGTGCCCACCATTTGTTTTCTCGTCATTGATGGTGGGCACGGCGCCAACGCGCCTTTGCCCACCCTACGGCAGCTTGTCTCAAAACTTCTCCACCCAGGGCCGCAGCTCCAGCTCCCAGCTCCAGGCGCTGCGCGGTTGCTGCAACACGTTCCAATAACTCGCCGCGATCGCGTCGGGATCGAGCATGGAATCCGGCTTGTCGGCTGCTTCCGTGCGCGCCGCGCTGCGGATGCCGCCGTCGATCACGAAATGCGCGATGTGGATGCCCTGCGGCGAGAGTTCGCGCGCCAGGCTCTGCGCCAGGCCGCGCAGGGCGAACTTGCCCATCGCGAACGAAGCCGACTGCGCATAGCCCTTGACGCTGGCCGAGGCGCCGGTGAACAGGATCGCGCCGTGCTTGTCCGGCAGCATACGCTTTGCCGCCTGCTGCGCCACCAGGAAGCCGCCAAAGGCGCTGACCGCGATCGCCTGCGCGACGTCGGCCGGGACCAGGTCGACGAACGGCCCGCGCGTGCGGCCGCTGGCGTTGTAGACGACGAGGTCGGGCGTGCCGATCTCGCGCTCGACGAGGCCGAACAGGCGTTCGACCTCGTCAGGGTCGGTGGCGTTGCAGGCATAGGCCTTTGCGCCCGTCTCGCTGCAGAGCGCGCCGAGCTTCTCGATCTTGCGCGCGGCCAGCGCCACGCGAATGCCTTGGGCTGACAGCAGCCGCGCCAGCGAGGCACTCAGTCCCTCACCGGCTCCGACGATGAGCGCGATCTTGTATTTCGGGTGTTCCATGGCGTGATTCCCAGGAGATAAGGAGCCGCTGATCTATGCATGGGCCGCGCGAACGACCAGTCGGGTAGCGGCCCAGTTGATCACAATTCCGCAGAGCGAATTGCTCCCTCACGGCGATCATGCCGCCCTGACAATTTGCGGCTTTATCCATATCCTCGACTGGAGCATGATCGACATCATCCAAAGCGGCAAGCGCTAAAGCGGCGCAAAATGACCGCAGGGCGCGGAAACGAAGAGGACGATCATGCGACAGCCGGCCCCAGCGCAGCCAAAAAATGTCGCGGCCGAGCCATCCGGCCTGCTGGCGCCCGATACGTCAGGCATGAATTTCTACCGCGCCGATCCGGCGTTGACGGATCTGTTGCGCATTCATCTGCCGGACACGCTGTTCCGCCACATCGAGCCGCATCTCGACCGGCTTGGCGAGCTTGCGGGCGGCACGCTCGACGAATGCGCGCGGCTCGCCGACCGGCACACGCCGGTGCTGCACCAGCGCGACAAGTTCGGCCGCGACGTGCAGTGGATCGAATACCACCCGGCCTATCGCGAGCTGGAGAAGGCGGCGTTCGGCGAGTTCGGCATCCATGCGCTCTCGATCCGCAAGGGCATCATGGGCTGGCCGGACAAATATCCCGTCGTGGCCAAGCACGCCTTCACCTTCCTGTTCAACCAGACCGAATTCGGCATGGGCTGCCCGATCAACGTCACCGACGGCTGCGCCAAGTTGCTTTCGAGTTTCGGCAGCGAGGCGCTGAAGGCAAAATATCTCGATGGTCTCACCCAGACCGGCATGAGCAAGCTGACGCAAGGCGGCCAGTTCATGACCGAGAAGGAGGGCGGCTCCGACGTCGGCACGCTGACCACGCGCGCGGTGCAGGAGGGCGACCATTGGCGCCTCACTGGTGAAAAATGGTTCTGCTCGAATGCGGATGCGAAAGTCGTGATGCTGCTGGCGCGCCCCGAAGGCGCCGGCCCCGGCACGCGCGGCGTCGGCCTGTTCCTGATGCCGCGCTTCCTCGACGACGGCTCGCAGAACCACTACCGGATCGTGCGGCTGAAGGACAAGCTCGGCACCCGTTCGATGGCCTCGGGCGAGATCAAGCTCGAAGGCGCGATTGCGTACGCGGTCGGCAAGCTCGACCGCGGCTTTGTGCAGATGGCCGAGATGGTGAATTCGTCGCGGCTGTCCAACGGCGTCAAGTCCGCCGCGCTGATGCGCCGCGCCTATCACGACGCCATGACGGTCGCGAAGAACCGCGTGGTGTTCGGCAACCGCATCATCGACCTGCCGCTCGGCCGGCGGCAGATGCTGAAGATCATGCTGCCGGTCGAGCAGGCGCTGTCGATGAGCTTCCTCACCGCCGACGCGCTCGACCGCGCCGAGGCCGGCAGCCAGGATGCGGCGGCACTGCTGCGCATTCTGACCCCGACCCTGAAATTCCGGGCCACGCGCGATGCGCGAAAAGTCTGCGGCGATGCGCTCGAGATGCGCGGCGGCATCGGCTATATCGAGGAATTCGCCACCGCGCGGCTGCTGCGCGATGCGCATCTCGGCTCGGTCTGGGAAGGCACCGGCAACATCGTCGCGATCGATGCGCTGAGGCGCGCCGTCGGCCGCCATGGCGCCGAAGCCGCGCTCGCCGCCGATCTGCATGCCCGGCTCGATGACAGTGCCTCGGTCCCGCAGGCCTGGCGCGACCGCCTGCGCGGCCTCACCGATCGGGCGATCGGCTTCGCGCGCGAAGTCGCGGGCAAGGCCGACAACGAAGCCGATGCGCGCCGCGCCACGAGCCTGCTCTATCATGTCGCAAGCGCCGTCGCGCTCGCCTGGGAATCGCATCGCATCCACGCCATGCGCGGCGATGCGCGCCGGCTGCTGCTCTCGCGCCTCGTGATCGACCATCGCGTGTCGCCGAGCGATCCGTTCCGGCTGACGGAAAATGCCGTCCAAGCGAAGATCGCCGCGCTGCTGCTCGGCGATCGCGATGCAGCCATGAGCGAGGTTGGCGAACTGGTTCTGGCAGCGTAGGCTGCACGCCACGCTCAAACCAAAAAAAGCGATAGGGAGTGCTCGATGAAGGCCGCCGTCCTCTATGAAGTCAACAAACCGCTGGTCATCGAGGATGTCAGCCTGCCGAAGCCGGGCCCGCGCGAGGTTTTGATCCGCACATCGGTCGCCGGCCTCTGCCACTCCGACCTGCACTTCATGGAAGGCCTCTATCCGCATCCGCTGCCCGCGGTGCTCGGGCATGAATCCGCCGGCGTGGTCGAGCAGGTCGGCTCCGACGTCACCTACGTGAAGCCGGGCGACCACGTCGTCACCTGCCTGTCGGTGTTCTGCGGCACCTGCGACAACTGCACCACCGGCCGTACCGTGCTCTGCACCGATACCACGGTGAAGCTGCTGCCGGGCGTCTCCGACCGCATGCAATGGTCGCGCTCCGAGAAGCTGCACCAGTTTCTCAATCTTTCGTCGTTCGCCGAGCAGATGCTGGTGCACGAGAACGCCATCGTCAAAATCCGGAAGGAGATGCCGCTCGATCTCGCCGCGCTGATCGGCTGCGGCGTCATCACCGGCTATGGCGCGGTGGTGAACACGGCGAAGGTGACGGCCGGCGAGACCGTGGCCGTGATCGGCTGTGGCGGCGTCGGCATGGCCGCGATCAACGGCGCGCAGATCGCGGGCGCCGGCCGCATCATCGCCATCGACACCAATCCCGCAAAACTCCAGCTCGCGACCAAGCTGGGCGCGACCGACATCATCAACCCCGCCGACGGCGACGTGGTGAAGCAGGTCCGCGACCTCACCAATGGCGGCGTGCATCATTCCTTCGAGGTGCTCGGCCGCAAGGAGACCGCGGAACAGGCCTTCGGCATGCTCGCTTCCGGCGGCACCGCCACCATCGTCGGCATGATCCCGTTCGGCCAGAAGATCGAGCTGCACGGTTTCGACTTTTTGCGCGAGCGCCGGATCCAGGGTTCGTCGATGGGCTCCAACCATTTCCGCGTCGACATGCCGAGGCTGGTCGATTTCTACCTGCGCGGCCGGCTGCACCTGGAAGACTGGATCTCGGCGAAGCTGAAGCTGTCCGAGATCAACGAAGGCTTTGCCAACATGAAAGCCGGCAAGACGCTGCGYAGCGTGATCGTGTTCGATAGTTAGTCAGCTCGTCATGCGCGGGCTTGACCCGCGCATCCATCTTCTCGAGCGATGGATTGCCGGGTCAAGCCCGGCAATGACGACTTAGCGCGACACGTGCGCCGACACCGCGAGCCACTTGCCGTTCTTCTTCGCCCAGCAATCGGTATAACGGCCTGAGGCCTGCTGACCGTCTCCCGTGGTGTAGCTTGTCGCCGCGTGGATGATGGCGAAGTCGCCCATGAGGCGGATGATGACGTCGTGCTCCCGCAAGTTCCGGATCGCGATCGGCCGTGCCGTCTGCGCCAGGAAGGCAGCACGGTCGACCAACGTCTTGTCGGGATTGGAGCAATAGAACTCCGGCGCCAGGATCTCGTCGAAACGCCTGACGTCGCAGTTCTGCACGGAGGCGACATAGTCGCGGTTGAGTGCGGCGAGCTCTTCCATGTCCTGGCTCATGGCGTTTTTCTCCCTTGTTGCTCCTCATGGTGAGCAGGCGCGTCAGCGCCGTCTCGGACCATGAAGGCCCGGACTTGGCGTCCGGACTTGGCGCGCGGCCATCCTTCGAGACGACCGCTGCGCGGTCTGCCCAGGATGAGGTCTGACTAATCATCAAACAAAGGCGGCGGTGTGAAGCCGCCGAACTCGCGCTCGATCAGCTCGGCGAGCTTGAGCGGGGTGCGGTCCTCGAGGAACGGGCCGACGATCTGCACACCGACCGGCAGGCCTGCCCCGGATAGCCCGAGCGGAATGGCCGTGGAAGGCAGGCCGGGAAGCGTCGCAATGCCGGGCCAGGCGAGCTGGTCGGAATAGGGGTAGTCCTTGCCGTCGATGCTGATACGTCGCAGGCGCTGTTCCGGCGAATGATCATGCGGAAAGGCTGGCGTCGGCATGATCGGGCAGATCACCGCGTCGAAGTGCTTGAACAGCGCGCGCCATCGCGCCCGCAGGACGGCGCGGGCGCCGGCGTCGAGCACCCAGGCGCGGTGGCTTGCAGTAATGCCGCGCAGTCGCTCCGCGCCGAGGCTCCGGTCATCCGGCGACAGTTGGCTCGCTCGGGCTTGCGAATCCGCCAGCTCGTCGGGCAGGAAGAACGCGCCGAGGAAGCCCAGCAGCATGCGCATGTAAAGCCGCGACGTCTCCGCGAAGTCCGGAAGCAGCGCGCTCTCGCGCGCAACCGTCACGCCGGCCTTCGTGAGGTCGGTGGCGAGCTTGTCGATCGCGCCGCGCACGTCCCGGTCAGTCGGCAGCAGCGGATGGCTCTCGATCACCAGGACACGAAAATCGCGCAGCGACTGATGCCGCGCGACAGGCAAATCGAGTTTGTAGGCGACGCCGGCATCGAGCGGATCCGGTCCGGCCATGACGTCGAGCAGCAAGGAAAGATCCGCTGCCGTGCGCGCCATCGGACCGATGACGGCGAGGTCGCCTTCGCGCGGAATGGCCGGAAACGGCGGCGGGGTTTCGCCGCGCGCCGCGCAGAGATTGAGGGTCGGCTTGTGAGCGAAGATGCCACAGTGAAATGCCGGCACGCGCAGGGAGCCGCCGATGTCGGAGCCGGTGGCGAGCGCGCAATAGCCCGCGGCAAGGGCGGCCGACGATCCCCCGGATGATCCACCCGGTGTGCGGCCGAGATCATAGGGGTTGTTCGTGGTGCCGTAGATGTCGTTGTAGCTCTGCCAGTCGGCAAGACCCACCGGCACATTGGTCTTGCCGAGGATCACRCCGCCGGCCTGTTTGATGCGTGCGACCGCCAGCGCATCCTCCGCCGGCTTGAAATCCTTCTGCGGCACGAATCCCCAAGTCGTAGGCAGGCCGACGATGTTGAAAGATTCCTTGATCATCGAGGGCAAGCCGAGCAGCGGCCTGCTCTCGCCGCGAGCAAGTGCCGCGTCGGCAGCGCGCGCCGCATCGAGCGCGCGATCGAAATCCCGCACGCAGATCGCATTGACCTTGCCGTCGTGCCGTTCGATGCGGTCGATCGCGTCTTGCGCGAGCTCGACCGCGGAGACCTTCTTCGCGGTCAGTGCCGCCGACAGCTCGACCGCGCTCTTGAAACTCCATTCGGATTTGGCCACGGCGCTTCTCCCGCTCTGGTTGTTGGATGATGATGCGCAGTTTGGCCGAACGCTGCAACCGCCGTTTGATGGCGATTGCTATGTGGGTGGGTCCGAGCGAAAAGGAGGACAATGGGCGCGATAGGGGCGCCACGAATTCCACTGTCGTCCCGGCGAAGGCCGGGACCCATACCGCGTGATCCATCGAGAGTGCGCGGTGCGAGTTGCTGTCGCACGAAGTAACTGAGGATCTTCGCCAAATTACTTCCCGTGGTTATGGGTCCCGGCCTTCGCCGGGACGACAGCAGAGGTATGGAGGGCGAGGCTACGCCGCCCCGATCAATATCCCCACCGCCAGCACGATGGCGCCGCCGAGCACGATCTGGAAAACCGCCTGGAGGAACGGCGTGTCCATGTAGCGCGAGCGGATGAAGGCGATCGCCCACAATTCGAAGAACACGACGACGCCGGCGATCGCGGTTGCGATCCAGAACGCGTTGGGCCAGCTGTCGGGCACCAGATAGGGCGCGGTGTGACCGAGCCCGCCGAGCGTTGTCATCAGGCCGCAGGTGAGACCACGCAGCCAGGGCGAACCGCGGCCGGTGAGCGAGCCGTCGTCGGACAGCGCTTCGGCGAATCCCATGCTGATGCCGGYGCCGATCGAGGCGGCGAGGCCGACCAGGAACGCTTGCCAGTTCTGATGCGTGGCGAAGGCGGCCGCGAACAGCGGCGCCAAAGTCGAGACCGATCCGTCCATCAGGCCGGCGAGGCCCGGCTGCACATATTGCAGCACGAACATGCGGCGGTTGGTGCGGTCTTCCTCGGCGCGCACGTCGGAGCTCAGGATCTGGTCCGTCAGCTTCGCGGCGGTCTCTTCGTGGCCTTTCTCGGCTTCGGCGAGATCGCCGAGCAAACGGCGCACCCCGACATCCTGCGCCTGTTCGGCGGCCTTCACGTAGAAGCGCTCGGCCTGCATTTCCATGGTCTCGACCTCCCTGCGGATGGTGTCGAGCGGCAGGTTCTTGGTGAGCCAGACCGGGCGGCGGCGCAGGAAGCCCTTGACGTCCTCGCGGCGGATTGGGGGCAGATGTGGACCGAAGCGCTGCTCGTACAATTCCAGCAGCATGTGGCGATGTCCGCGCTCTTCCTCGGCCATCTGCTCGAAGATCTTGGCTGAGTCGGGATAACGCTCCTTCAGGTCCTCGGCGAAGGACATGTAGATGCGGCTGTCCTCCTCCTCCGAGGAAATCGCGACCGCCAGCACCTCGCGCTCGGTCAGATCGGCAAAATTCTTCACGACGGCCCTTGTCTATAATTTAGAATGGTTCTAAATTATATAGAGCGCTGGGGTTCCCGGGTCAAATCAGCCGGTGCTGGCCTTGGCGAGGAAGTCGAGCAGCAACCGGCTGACCTCGGCCGGCTGTTCCTGCTGCACCCAATGGCCGGCGCCGTCGACGAGATGGCAGCCGATCATGTTGGTGCAGGCGCTGGCCTGCATGGCTTCGAGCACGCCGGGGCGCTGATAGATGCCCCAGTCCTGCCTGCCGGCGATGAAGCAGGAGGGCACGTCGATGGTCCGGCCGCTGAACAGCTGAAGCTCGGCGTTGAAATCGCCCGAGGTGCCGCAGCGATACCATTGCAGGCCGCCCTGGAATCCGGTGCGGCCATATTCGGCGCTGTAATAGGCGAGCTCGTCGTCGGGCAGCCATTGATTGGCGGCGATGGCGGCCGGCGACGGCATCTCCTTCGCCACCGTCTCCGCCATCGTCTCGCCAGCGTCCATCACATAGTAAGTCGGCAATTTTGCCAGCTCGCGCGCCGACCATGATTCAAGCGGAGTGGGCTTGTTGTCGGCCCAATCCGCGCTCTTGTGATGGTAGTAGGCGCGCAGGAAATCATGCACGCCCTGCGGCGCGCGCTGCATGTCGGCATTGGCCGGGCGCGTCGAGTAGTACCATTGGTAGTGCTTTCGCGGGCGCGGCAGGGCCGCGAGTCCGCGATGCACGGGATCGACGTCCTGCGGCTTCGCCGCCGCGTCCGCGGTGTCGAAGGGCAGGCGCGGCGCTCCGCCGAACGGCGCGCTCATCATCACCACCGAGCGGAACACATCCGGCCGCATCAGCGCGCACCAGGCTGCGACCGGGCTGCCGAAATCGTGTCCGACCACGTCGACCTGCCGGTAGCCGAACGCCGACACCAGCCCGAGCGCATCGCGGACCAGGTTGAAGAATCGGAACGGCGCGAGATCGCCATCGTAATCCGCGCTCCATCCCGTGGTCCGGCCGTAGCCGCGCTGGTCCGGTGCGATCACGTGATAGCCGGCGGCGGCCAGCACCGGCATTACCTTGCGCCAGGAGAAGGCGAGCTCCGGAAAGCCGTGCAGCAACAGGATGCAGGGCCGGCCCTTGGTCTCGAAGCCGGCCTCAAGCACATGCATGCGCAAGCCGTTGATGCCATCGACATAGCGCGAGCGAATTCCGGCGGGCAGGGGGATGTCGGGGAGCGTTGTCATCGTTTTCTCCACTCGGGTGGAATCGTAGGGTGGGCAAAGGCGCGCGCTTCGCGCGCCGTGCCCACCATTCTTTAACGCGTCTGGCATGGTGGGCACGCTTCGCTTTGCCCACCCTACGATTGCGGCGCGCTACACCGCCGCGCAGACGAACCCGCTGCCCTTGCGTTTGATCTTCCCCACCGACGGTGACGGGAAATGCGCCGTGCAGCACAGCGTGTCGGTGTCGCAATAGCGCTCGAGGAAGCTGCGGCGCGTGGAGGCCGCCTGCGCCGGGTCGGTGTCGAACTTCACCGACATCTCCGGATAGAGCGTCTGGATCGGCGAATGCATGAGATCGCCGGAGAACACGGCGTCATCCTTGCCGCGGCCGAAAGTGAAGGCGACGTGGCCGGGGGTGTGGCCCGGCGTCGGCAGGATGCGGACGTGATCGCCGATCTGGTGATCATTGCCGACGATCTCGTGACGCTTCGCTTCAACCACCGGCAAGACGCTGTCCACGAAGGGCGGCACCGCCGCCTTCGCGTTCTGAGCCGACCAATGGTCGAACTCCTGCTTGGCGAAGACGTAGCGCGCCTTGGGGAAGGTCGGCACCCAGCGGCCGTTCTCCAGCCGCGTATTCCAGCCGACGTGATCGACATGCAGATGCGTGCACATCACGAAGTCGATGTCGTCAACGGAGAAGCCGGCGCCGGCCAGCCCGCGCAGATAGGTGTCGTCGGTCTTCATGTTCCACTTCGGCCGCGGCCGCGGCTTGTCATTGCCGATGCAGCTGTCGACCAGGATGGTATGGTGCGGCGTCTTGATCACATAGGATTGGAAGCACAGGATCAGGACATCCTGCTCGTCCAGCGCCTTCGCCTGGCGCATCCAGGCGCGGTTCTCGGCCAGCACCTCCGGCGTCAGGCCGGGCAAGAGCTCCAGCGCCGGCAGGAAGGTTGTCTCCTGCTCGATGACGCGATGGATGGTGAGATCGCCGACCGAGAACTTCAGACTCATGACAACACTCCGCGCGTTACGCCGCCGGCGGCACCGAGATTTTCACCGAGGGCCGCTCCAGCATCTTCTGGTGGAAGGCGTCGAGCTTCGGATAGGCCTTGCGCCAGCCGCAATCGGCGAAGCGGAAGTCGGCATAGCCGAGCACGCAGACGAGGCCGATCTGCGAGATGTCGAACGGCCCGTCCAGCACATCCGGCATGTTCTCGAAGCGCGCCATGCCGGTCCAGGCCCGGTTCCAGTGGTCGTCCGACCACGCCTGCCATTGCAGGCCCTGCGGCCGCACCATCTTCTCGTAGCGGCACAGCAGCATGGAATCGAGCATGCCGTTGATCAGCGAGTGGTTGGTCTTGGCCTTCCAGCGCTGCGGACCGTAATCCGGGATCAGGCTGCCGCCTGCCAGTTCGTTGAGATATTCGACGATGACGTAGGAATCCAGGATCACGTCGCCGTCATTGGTGATCAGCACCGGCAGCTTCTTCAGCGGCGTGATGCGCGAATAGTCCTCATTGGCCGTGCCCGGCGCGACGGTTGCGGGCGTCAGCTCGATCTTGTCGATCAGCCCGAGCTCGATCGCGGCGATGCGCACCTTGCGGGCGAAGGGCGAGGCGGCGGAGAAGGAGAGTTTCATTGCTGGGTCCTTGCTGTCATTCCGGGGCGATGCGAAGCATCGAACCCGGAATCTCGAGATTCCGGGTCTGGCGCTCACGCGCCATCCCGGAATGACAAAGGGTGCGGTTGCGGCTTACGCCGCGATGATCTCCTGGCGCTGCTCGCCGAGGCCTTCGATGCCGAGGGTGACGACGTCGCCGACATTGAGGAAGGTCGGCGGCTTCATGCCGAGGCCGACGCCGGGCGGCGTGCCCGTGGTGATGATGTCGCCCGGCAGCAGCGTCATGAACTGCGAGACATAGGAGATGCACTTCGCCATCGAGAAGATCATGGTCTTGGTCGAGCCGGTCTGGCGGCGCTGGCCGTTGACGTCGAGCCACATCGACAGGTTCTGCACGTCCTTGATCTCGTCCTTGGTCGCGAGCCAGGGCCCGACCGGGCCAAAGGTGTCGTGCGACTTGCCCTTGGTCCACTGACCCAGGCGCTCGGTCTGGAAGTTGCGCTCGGAGACGTCGTTGCAGACGCAATAGCCGGCGACGTAGTTCAGGGCGTCAGCTTCCGAGATGTATTTGGCGCGGGTGCCGATGATCGCGGCGATCTCGACCTCCCAGTCGAGCTTGGTCGAGCCGCGCGGCTTCTCGACCGCGTCGTTCGGGCCGGACAGCGAGGTGTTCGCCTTCATGAAGATGATCGGCTCGGTCGGGATCGCGGCGCCCGTTTCCTTGGCGTGGTCGCTGTAGTTGAGGCCGATGGCGACGAATTTCGAGATGCCGGTGACGGGCGCGCCGAACCGCGGCTTGCCGGAGACGGCCGGCAGGGAGGCGGGGTCGAGGGCCGCCAGCTTCTTCAGCGAGTCAGGCGAATAGGCCTCGCCGGTCAGGTCCTTCACATGCGCCGACAGGTCGCGCAACTGGCCGGATTTGTCGATCAGGCCGGGCTTTTCCGCACCCTTTTCGCCGTAACGAACAAGCTTCATTCTCGTTTCTCCCTGGAGATGGACCGATCGGTTGAATAGCTTCATGGAACAGGGCGGCGGGAAATTCAACCGCTCAAACAGGGGCGCATTGCAGCCCTTCCTTCGTAGGGTGGGTTAGCCCTCGGATGCGCGACGCGCAGTCCAAAGGCGTAACCCACCTCTTTTGCTTCCGCGAGGCAGACGATGGTGGATTACGCTTCGCTCATTCACCCTACGATTGCAACGCCACAAACCTGAACGCATCCCCATCCCGCCTGATATGCCCGGCGGAAAAATGGCCGCCGATCACCAGTGTCGGCGTGTCGGCAAAGCGGGCGAACAATTCGCGCCGCGTCGCGGCCGATTGCGCCTGGTCGGAATCCACCGTCGAGGACCAGTCGAGATGCGYCATCTGGCAGGGGTGATGGGCAACGTCGCCGGTGAGCAGCGCCTGTTCGCCGTCCGACTGGATCAGGACGCTGATATGGCCAGGGCTGTGGCCCGGGGTCGGGATCAAGCTGATCTCCTCGCACAGCCGGTGGTCGCTGGGGATCAGGTCGGCGCGGCCGGCATCGACGACCGGCTTCACGGAATCGTCGAACACGGCCTGCTTGTCCGGCTCGGTCGAATGGTCGCGCCAGTGCTCGTATTCGGTCCTGCCGAACACATAGCGCGCGTTGGGGAAGGTCGGCACCCATTGGCCGTCGACGAGCCTGGTATTCCAGCCGACATGGTCGACATGGAGATGCGTGCACAGCACGGTGTCGACGCTGTCGGGGGCAAAACCCGCGGCCGTCATCATCTCAGGGAACGGCGTGGTGCGGTTATTCCAGATCGGGATGTTGCGGCCCTGCTTGTCGTTGCCCAGCCCGGTGTCGACCACGATGCGCCGGCCAGGGGGCTTCACCAGCAGCGAATGGATCGACATTTTCAGCCGGCCTTCCCTGGTCGCAAAATGCGGGATCAGCCAGGGCAGCTTCTGAATCGCGTCGTTGCTCGCCTGCGGCAGGATGAAGCGGGTCGAGCCGACCGTCTCCAATTCCACGACCCTGGTGATCTCGACCCTGCCGATCGTCCACCGCATGCGGCGTATCCCATGTTCTTGCTTTGCGCCTCGCGGTCATTCCGGGGCGATGCGCAAGCATCGAACCCGGAATCTCGAGATCGTTGTGTGAGATTCCGGGTTCGCGACTACGTCGCGCCCCGGAATGACGAGAGAGGACGCTTTGGCGCCGAAACATGCGGGTTTCCGCCATCCAGCGCAATGGATCATCTGGCGCGATGCGGCGTTATCGCGGGAACCCAAAACACTCCGAGAGACACTCTAAAAGACACGCCGAAAGGGAAGCCATGCCAGAGCTCGCAATTTCCGCCGAGAAGGTGGCCTTCATCATCGAGAAGGCGCGCGAATTCGACGTCAAGGAGGCGGATGTCGATCCGGACTCCGGCTCGAACCCGACCGATGACGATGCGGTCGATGTGTTGGAGGATGATGGCTCCGACCCGGTCGCCAACGAGCTGGGAAGCTTCATCATCGCCCTGAACGAGGACGAGCAGCTCGACCTCGTCGCGCTGACCTGGCTCGGACGCGGCGACGGCACGATCGATGATTGGGACGATTTGCGCGCCCGCGCCGTGGAGGCGCGGGCCGAGTATCGCAGCGCCCGCCGGGAAACGGTGCACTATCTGCTCGGAGAGCCGATGCTGGGCGATCTGCTGGCAGACGGGCTCGCGGCGTTCGGCATCGACTGGACCGACGAGCGGCTCACCGCCGATTCCTCCGATCCCAGCGAGCGGGATGAGGATGAGCCGACGAAGCAGCGGTGAGGGGCTTACCTCGCCCCGCTTGCGGGGAGAGGTCGCGAAGCGCCGGGTGAGGGGGAGTCTCCGCGAGTCCGATTGCCACTGTCTTTGCCGAAACGGCCCCTCACCCCGACCCTGTCCCCGTAAGAACGGGGCGAGGGAGTGCATCTGCGATCGTGGCTACAGCGTGCCCGGGAAGGCGCCGCCGTCGAGCAGGATGTTCTGTCCCGTGATGAAGCCGGCCTTGGCGCCGCACAGGAAAGCGCAGGCATAGCCGAACTCGTCGGGCTGGCCGAAGCGGCCGGCGGGGTTGAGCTTGGCGCGCTCGGCCAGGATCTGCTCGGGCGTTGTGCCGCGCTTGTCGGCCTCGGCCTTGGCGGTGCCGGTCAGACGGTCGGTCTCGAACGGGCCCGGCAGCAGGCCGTTGATGGTGACGTTGTTGATCACGGTCTTGCGCGACAGGCCGGCGATGAAGCCGGTGAGGCCGGCGCGCGCGCCGTTGGAGAGGCCGAGGATGTCGATCGGCGCCTTCACCGCGGCCGAGGTGATGTTGACGATGCGGCCGAACTTGCGCGCCATCATGCCGTCGACGGTCGCCTTGATCAGCTCGATCGGGGTCAGCATGTTGGCGTCGATCGCCTTGATCCAGTCGTCGCGGGTCCAGTTGCGGAAATCGCCGGGCGGCGGGCCGCCGGCATTGTTGATCAGGATGTCCGGCTCGGGGCAGGCCTTCAGCACGGCCTCGCGGCCCGCCGGCGTCGTGATGTCACCGACGATCTCGGTCACCGTCACGCCCGGATAGGCCTTCCGGATCTCGTCGGCCGTCTTCTTCAGGGCCTCGGCGCCGCGCGCGGTCAAGGTGACATGAACGCCTGCATCTGCAAGCGAGATGGCGCAGGCGCGGCCGAGGCCCTTGCTGGATGCGCAGACGATGGCGCGGCGACCTTTGATCCCAAGATCCACTGTTTCACTCCCGTAATGTCAGGCAGGTTTTAAGACGGCGCCACTCTAGCCAATCGTGGTGGCGCTGATAAGGGACGGGCTCGCATCAAAATGCATGCGCGCTTGCGCTGCGATGCAAATGCGCCTGATCAGATGCGCCGCTCCTGCTTGATGCGGTCGATCGCGGACGCGGCCTCCGGCGGCAGCGACTTGAAGCCCATCTGGCCGACCGCCGAGAACAGCGGCCGCAGATGTGAGCCGGCAAGGAAAGGCGGCTGGCGGTTCGTCGGCACGATCTGGTCGAACACCAGCACCAGCGTGGTGGCGACGAGGCCGACCCTGATGGCGCCGAGCGCGGCGCCGCCGAGGCGGTCACCGATGCCGGCCTCGCCGATGGTGTCGTTCAGCGCGACGCGGCCGATATGTCCGAACAACATGCCGACGACCACGAAGATGCCGAAGAACCAGATCCAGTTCTGCAGCAGCGGCGCGTTCGGATTGGCTGCGAGCTGCGGCGCAATCAGCGGCATCAGCGCGATCGCGATCGGCGCGGCGATGAGATAGGCGAGGATGGTCATGGCGCTGCGGAGCAGGCCGGTCCGGAAACCGAACCCGACCGCGACCGCGAGCGCCGCATAGACCGCGAGATCGAAACTGTTCATTGCGAGAGCCCTGCCATGGAACGAATGAACGCCCGACCGATCATTCCGGTTTCAGACCGCTAAAATCGTCTGTATTGATGGGCTCCAAAAGCGCGGGAACACGTCCAGGGAAAGCGTCATGTCAGACCTATTCGACGTCAGTAAAGAAACCATCCTCGTCACCGGCGCGAGCCAGGGGCTGGGGCGGCAATTTGCCCGGGTTTTGGCGGCGCATGGCGCAGCGGTCGCGCTCGCGGCACGGCAAACGGACAAATTGAAGAATCTGGAACTGGAAATCCGCGGCAGGGGCGGGCGCGCCGCCGCGGTCGCGCTCGACGTCACCGACACCGCCTCGATCGCCAAGGCCGTCGACGCCGCGGAAGCCGCGCTCGGTCCGATCACGGTGCTGATCAACAATGCCGGCATCGCCGTCGAAAAGCTCGCGACCGAGCAGACCGAGGCGGACTGGGACGCGGTGATCGGCGCCAATCTCAAGGGCGCCTATTTCCTGGCGACCGAGATCGCCCGCCGCATGATCGCGCGCAAGCAGGACGGCAACATCGTCAACATCGCTTCCGTGCTCGGCACCGGCGTGTTGAAGGCGGTGTCGCCTTACGCGATCTCCAAGGCCGGCATCATCCAGGCGACCAAGGCGATGGCGCTGGAACTCGCGGGGCAGAACATCCGCATCAACGCGCTGGCGCCCGGCTATATCGACACCGAGATGAACCACGCGTTCTGGTCGACGCCAGCAGGCGAGCGATTGGCAAAACGCATCCCCCAGCGCCGCGTCGGCGCCGAGTCCGATCTCGACGGCGCCATCCTGCTGCTGGCCTCAAAGGCGTCGCGGTACATGACGGGGAGCGTGGTGACGGTGGATGGCGGGTTCTTGTTGAACTAACCACCGCCGTCGTAGTCGGAAAGCGAACTTTCCCCCCAACGTCGTCCCGGCGAAGGCCGGGACCCATAACCACAGGATCGCGTTTGGCGAAGACTCGTGGTTGCCAGCCTCGTACCACAACTTCTCCCTGTGGTTATGGGTCCCGGCCTTCGCCGGGACGACCCCGTTGAGGGACCGGCGCCTAACTCGCCCGCATCTCCGCACCTATCATATCCGCCGCCTTCTCCCCGATCATGATGGTCGGCGCATTGGTGTTGCCGCCGATCAGCGTCGGCATGATCGAGGCGTCGACGACGCGCAGGCGGTCCATGCCGTGCACCTTCAACGCCGGATCGACCACGGCCATCGCGTCCGTGCCCATCTTGCAGGTGCCGACGGGGTGATAGACGGTGTCGACGCGATCACGCAGGATGGCGCGGATGTCGTCGTCCGTTCTCACATCGGACGTGAACATGTCCTTCTTCTGCAACGCCCGCAGCGCCGGCGTCTCCATCAGCCGTCGCGTGGTCTTGAAACCCGCGACCATCGTCTCGAGATCCTCCGCCTCGCCCAAGAAGTTCGGATCGATCATGGGGGCAGCGAGCGGATCGGCGCTCTTCAGCCAGACGCTGCCGCGGCTCTTCGGTCGCAACAGGCAGACATGGCATGAGAAGCCCGCTTCCTTATGCTTCTTGCGGCCGTGGTCGTCGAGCATCGCGATGACGAAGTGGAGCTGGATGTCGGGCACGTCGAGGTGGGCCTGCGTCTTCAGGAAGCCGCCACACTCGGCGAAATTGGTGGTCATCAGGCCGCGCCGCTCGCGGCGGTAGCGCTGGATGGCGCGCAGCAGGGATGGCAGCCGGCCGAGCGATGAATGAACGAAGTGCGGATAGTCGGAAGCGTAGACGAACACGAAGTCCGGATGGTCCTGCAGATTGCGCCCGACGCCGGGCAAATGATGCACGACGCCGATGCCGTGCGCGGCAAGCGCATCGCCGTCGCCGACGCCCGACAGCATCAGCAACTGCGGTGACTGGAAGGCGCCGGAGGCGAGGATCACCTCGCGGCGGGCGCGCAGCTGCTTCTTCTGCTTGCCCTGCACATATTCGATGCCGACCGCGCGCTTGCCCTCGAACAAAATGCGCGTGGCATGCGCGCCCGTCTCGACGCGCAGGTTCGCCCGCTTGCCCATGTGGGGATCCACATAGGCGCGCGCCGCGCTCCAGCGCTCGCCATTGTGCTGCGTCACCTGGTAGCTGCCGAGCCCTTCATGGTCCTCTTCATTGAAGTCCTCGCGAATGCGGAACTGCGCCTCGCGCGCGGCCTGGTGGAAGACGTCATGGATCGGATTGTCCGAGCGCAGTCTGTTGACATGCAGCGGGCCGCCCTTGCCATGATACGCGCCGTCGAAATCGGTGTTGTTCTCCGAGCGCTTGAAGTAGGGCAGCACGTCGGTGTACGACCAGCCGGCATTGCCGAGCGAGGCCCAGTGGTCGTAGTCGGCGCGATGGCCGCGGATATAGACCATGGCGTTGATCGCCGAGGAGCCGCCGAGGCCCTTGCCGCGCGGCTGATAGCCGATACGGCCGTTCAATCCCTTCTGCGGCACGGTATCGAAAGCCCAGTTGGCCGCGCTGTAAGGCAAAGCGAGTCCGAATGGCGTGGTGATCCGCCAATTGTCGTTCCGTCCACCCGCATCGAGCAGCGCCACCGATGTCGCCGCATCCTCCGACAGCCGGCCCGCGACGGTGCAGCCGCCAGAGCCCGCGCCCACGACGACGAAGTCGAATGTGTCCGTCAATGTTGTTTTCCCCCGTTATTGTCATTCCGGGGCGCGCGCAGCGCGAACCCGGAATCTCGAGGCTCCCGGTTCGCTTCGCGCCCCGGAACGACCACCCCTACGACATGAACCGCATCAGCTTCTCGAGCCGCGCGATCTTGCCGCCATAGGGCGGATAGAGGTCGGCGAGGCGGTTGAATTTCGAGCGGTAGAACACCGGCTTCAGCTTGCTGAACGTGCGAAAGCCCCATTCGCCGTGATAGGCGCCGGTGCCGGATGCGCCGACGCCGCCCATCGGCTGGTTGATTTGCGTGAAGTGGAACAGGCAGTCGTTGACGGTGACGCCGCCGGAGACGGTGCGCGACAGCACCTCGTCGCGCGCGGTTCGGTCCTTGCCGAACCAGTACAGCGCCAGCGGCCGGTCGCGGGCGTTGACGAAGGCGATCGCGTCAGCCGGATCGCGATAGCCCAGCACCGGCAGCACGGGGCCGAAGATCTCCTCCTGCATCACCGCCATGGCTTCGGTCGCGCCGACGATCAGCGTCGGCGGGAATTTGCGGTGCGCCTTCCAGTTCGGGTCGTCGGGCCTTGCCGGTTGCAGGATCTTTGCGCCGCGCTCTGCGGCGTCCGCGACGAGACCTTCGAGCCGCGCGTAGTGCCGGTCGGAGATCACCGAGGTGTAGTCCTTGTTGGCGGGATCGGTGCCGAACATGCGCCGCATCTGCGCGCGCACCTTCTCGGCGAAGGCCTGCAACGAGCGCTCCGGCACCAGCACATAATCCGGCGCGATGCAGGTCTGCCCGGCATTGAGCAGCTTGCCGTAGGCGATGCGCTCGGCCGCCTCTTCGAGATCGGCGGAGGCGTCGATGATCGCCGGCGACTTGCCGCCGAGCTCGAGCGTCACCGGCGTCAAATTGCGCCCCGCCGCCTCCGCGACCAGCCGGCCGACCCGGGTCGAGCCGGTGAACACCAGATGATCGAACGGCAGGCTCGCGAAAGCCTTTGCGATCTCGTCCTCGACGCCGGTGACCAGCAGTTCGCTGGCATCGAACCTCTCGGCGATGGCCTGCTTCAGCAACGCCGAGAAGTGCGGCACGAGTTCGCTCGGCTTGATGATGATGCGGTTGCCGGCGGCGATGGYGCCGATCGCGGGCGCGAGCGTGAGCTGGAGCGGATAATTCCAGGGCGCGATGATGCCGACGACGCCGAGCGGCTGCGGCATCAGCCGGTTGCGCGCGGGCAGGAATTGCAGCGCGGTCGCCACCCGCTGCGGCGCCATCCAGCTCTTCAGATGTTTGCTGGCGTGCCGGATCTCGGAGAACAGCAGCATGGTCTCGGCGATGGTGGTCTCGACCGCCGAGCGGTGGCCGAAATCGGCCGAGATCGCCTGCCGGAAGCGCTCCTCATTGTCGGCGACGATGGCGCGCAGGCGCGCCAGCCGGTCGAGCCGCTCGGCGAGAGTCGGCGCCGGCTCGGCCCGCGACCGCGCGACCATGGCACGAAAGGAATCCTCCAGGGCCAGCTGCGCGGCGCTCGCCGGGGATCGATCCAAGGGGCGGTCCAAGGCGCGGTCCAGGAATCGGTCCGAGAAGCGGTCCAGGCCGTTCTCCCCTGACATGGCATTTCCCTTCGCTTTGTTGCCGCAAGCTGGCCCTTTGCGGAACTTCTGGCAAGAGCGCGCCAAACCGGCCGGAATTCGGTCCATCGCCCTGTCATAAAGTCGAAAAAAACGTCCCCGCAGCCCTTTCCAAAGGCAGCCCGGGTTGGTACATACCGCCCGCACCCAACGGGCTTTGCCCCGGGGTTGCCTTCCAAGGAAGCCTTTGGGACGGACGAGCAAGCCACGCGAACAGCGCCGGCCTTACCTCATCGTCCCCGGCATTTTCACGAAGGCGCGCAACGGTTTAACGCGGGGTGGAGCAGCCCGGTAGCTCGTCAGGCTCATAACCTGAAGGTCATAGGTTCAAATCCTATCCCCGCAACCAAGATTTGATAGCATTATCAAACGATCAGCCCGCCTCTGGCGGGCTTTTCGTTGCATTGCAGGCTGTTCCCAGGCCTTGCCACCCAAAGCACAGTCTTTTCATATGGTTACAGCGTTTTCTACAAACGCATACTGTCCGCTACAATTTCTTCTTAGGCGCATGATGGGCACCATGGGCAAACTAGTGAACATCCCGAGGGACAACCGCTAGTCGCGTGTACCATAGGCGTTCGCCGAATCGGTCGGGGGAATAG
>NZ_JBFULT010000047.1:0-24902 GCF_054049755.1 Bradyrhizobium sp. P5_C11_2 | reverse complement strand
GCCCTCGGTGGCGCGGGTGCTGGCCCGGCGGAAGGCGTCGCCGCTGCCGCCGCTGCTACGGGCGCCGCCACCGCCTGGGCGCGAGGCCTCGCGGGCGCGCTGGGCGGCCTCGGATTCGACCTTGCGAACGGCCTCCTCCAGCGACAGCCGTTCGCGGGTGATCTCGGATTCGGAGAGCGGCGGCTGCACGCTGCGGAGCTGTGCGATCAGCGCCGTGCGCGCCCGCTCATAGAGCGCGCGACGGCTTTCGCCGGGAGCGTTGGGATCCAGGGCGGCAATAGCGCGGGCGATCAGCGGATAGTAATCAGCCATTTCAACTCAACTATGCGCACGTCCCGGTAAGATATCGTTAAGCCTCAAACGGATTTTGCACCAGGATAGTATCCTCGCGTTCGGGGCTGGTGGAAAGCAGTGCGACCGGGCACCCGACCAATTCCTCGATCCGGCGGACATATTTGATGGCCTGGGCCGGCAGTTGCGCCCATGACCGGGCGTTCGCGGTCGGCTCCTTCCAGCCCTCGATGGTCTCGTAGATCGGCTCGACCCGGGCCTGGGCGCCCTCGCCGGCCGGGAAATGGTCGATCTCCTTGCCGTCGAGTCTGTAGCCGGTGCAGACCTCGATCGAATCAAAGCCGTCGAGGATGTCGAGCTTGGTCAGCGCCAGGCCGTTGATGCCGCAGGTCCGGACCGCCTGGCGGACCAGCACGGCGTCGAACCAGCCGCAGCGGCGCGGACGCCCGGTATTGGTGCCGAACTCGCGGCCGCGCTCGCCGATCTTGCGGCCGATCGCGTTGTCCTGCTCGGTCGGGAACGGCCCCTGGCCGACGCGGGTCGTATAGGCCTTGCACAGGCCGAGCACATAGCCGACGGCGCCCGGTCCGAGGCCGGAGCCGGTCGCGGCCTGCGCCGCCACCGTGTTGGACGAGGTGACATAGGGATAGGTGCCGTGGTCGACGTCGAGCAGCGCGCCTTGCGCGCCTTCGAACAGCATGCGCTTGCCTTCGCGGCGCTTGATGTCGAGCAGCCTCCACACCGTCTCGGCATAGGGCAGAAGCTGCGGCGCCAGCGCGGTCAGCTCGCGCAGGATATCCTTGCCGTCGAATTCCGGCAGGTTGAGCCCGCGGCGTAATGCATTGTGGTGAGCAAGGAGCCGGTCGATCTTGTGCGGCAGGGTGTCGAGATCGGCGAGATCCATCAGGCGGATGGCGCGGCGGCCGACCTTGTCTTCATAGGCCGGTCCAATGCCGCGGCGGGTGGTGCCGATGGCGGTCGCCGCATTGGAGGACTCGCGCAAGGCATCGAGCTCGCGGTGCAGCGGCAGGATCAGGGTGACGTTCTCGGCGACGCGCAGATTGTCCGGAGAGATCGCGACGCCCTGCGCCCGCAGCTTGGTCACCTCGTCGAGGAAGGCGGTGGGATCGAACACCACGCCGTTGCCGATCACGGACAGCTTCTGGTCGCGCAGCACGCCGGAGGGCAACAGCGCGAGCTTGTAGGTCTTGCCGTTGATCACCAGCGTGTGGCCGGCATTATGGCCGCCCTGGAAGCGGACGACGATGTCCGCCTGCTCCGACAACCAGTCGACGATCTTGCCCTTTCCCTCGTCGCCCCACTGGGCGCCGACGACGACAACATTGGCCATTCGCGGGTAATCCCTATGCAAACTGTCTCTAAGCGGCATGATCCTCCCGGAAAACGGGTGCCCACTTTTCCGGGATCATGCCTGCGCCCAGCCCAAGTCACGGCCGCGGCCGCTCGCATGCGAGGCAGCCCAACCGGATAAAGGAAGCGGCCCCTCTAGGCAAGCAAGAAGGGGGCTTTTTCGAGGTCGGGAAGGCAGTCCAAGCCTTTGATATCCCCTTAAAATCCTGCAACCTTCGGGGCCGGCGCCATGGCTTCGACCAAAGCCTCAGAAACCGCATCCGCGGTTGCATGGTCGCGATGCATCCGCCCCCCGTTGATGCAACCGCGATTTCCGTGTCTTTGAACGGGCCGGGTCTGAACCGGCCCGGGTGCCGCCGGGCCGGGGCCTTGGCGCATGACGCGGGGCCATAACAATCACAATGTCCGCCACCGACCAGACCACGGGCGCCGCCACACCCGGCCACAACTGGATCGCCAACCAGCCTTACCTCCTGCTCAGCATCACCGCGCTGTGCTGGGCCGGCAACGCCATTGTCGGCCGGCTCGCCGCCGGCCACATCCCGCCGGTGACGCTGTCCTTCCTGCGCTGGTTCTTCGCCTTCCTGCTGGTGCTGCCGTTCGCCTGGAAGCATCTCGCGCGGGACTGGCCCGCGATCCGCAGCAAGCTCGGCCTGATGGTCACCCTCTCGATCACCGGCATCGGCGCCTTCAACACCCTGCAATACTGGGCGCTGGAGCATACGCAGGCGCTCAACACCCTGCTGTTGCAGTCGTCCGCGCCGCTGATCGTGGCGCTCTGGTCGCTGGCCATCCTCGGCGTCCGGCTCACGGGCGCGCAGGCGTTCGGCGTTCTGCTCTCGATGTGCGGCGTGCTGACGATTCTCCTGCACGGCGATTTCACCACGCTGTCAAACATCGACTTCAACAAGGGCGACCTGATCTTCATCGTCGCGCTGATCTTCTTCGCGCTATATTCGGTGCTGAGCCTGAAGCGGCCGGCGATGCATGGCCTGTCGTTCCTCGCCTTCACCTTCGGCTGCGGCGCCGCCTGTCTCATTCCGCTGGAGATCTGGGAGCTCTACGCGCGTCCCGTGATGAAGCTCGACGGGCCGAACCTGCTGACCCTGTTCTATGTCGCAGTGTTCCCCTCGACGCTCGCCTATCTCTGCTTCAACCGCGGCGTGAGGCTGATCGGCGCCAACCGCGCCGCGCCGTTCTTCCACGTCGTGCCGGTGTTCGGCTCGATCATGGCCATGATCTTCCTGGGCGAACACCCGCAGGCCTTCCACTTCATCGGCTTCGCGCTGGTGCTGTCGGGCGTATTCGTGGCGTCAAGGAAGCAGACGACCTAGTCTCCGGAGCGCGTGTTGGGACTTGATTCATGGCGGCACGAGAAGGCCCCGCCATGAGTGATGTGTATCGGCTTTCGACGGCGCGGATGCGCCGGATTGAAATCGTCTGCGATCAAGCGTTCGCCGATGGGTTCATCCATACCAGCTCCCAGACATAGCCATCTCGGTCTTCAATGTGCCGGTTGTACATGAAGCCAAGGTCCTGTGCCGGGTTGGGATCGGCTCGACCGCCCGCAGCCACGGCGCGAGCCAGCGTTGCATCGACGGCATCGCGGTCCTCGACCGTAAGAGCGAACATGGCCTGGCTGTCGAGCCGCGCGTCGCCGATCCTGCGCTGGGTGAATTGGCGATAGTGGTCGTGGGTCAGCAGCATCACGCCGATCACGTCCGTGAACATGAGCAAGGTCGAATCTGCGCCGGAGAATTGGGGATTCACCACGCCACCGAGCGCCACGTAGAACGCTGTCGATGCGGCGAGGTCGCGTACGGGCAGGTTCACCAGAATCATCTTGGACATCGCTTTTCCTTCAAAAAACGGCTGGACGCCGCATTATCGTCTCAACGTTCACTTTCAGATGTAGCGCGCGGCGCCCATGCAGAGCGCTGTGATGCCGAGCAGCGCCGCCGCCACGCGCTGTGCGGTCGCAATGCGTGAACGCATGGCCGCTGAATCGCCCGCGCCACGGCGCAGGGCGCGGACCGCGCGGGGGCCGATTGCCGCCTGAACGCCGACCGCGATCAACGCGCAGACCGCGCCGAGCGCCAGCACCTGCTCGGGCGTGCCGAAACTGCCAGCGTGGACGAGATGGCCGAGATAGGCCCCGGTCAGGATCGCGATCGTCGCTGCCCCGAGTTGTGGAAAGACGAGCTGCTCCCCACCGGCACCGCCGGTGCGCGCCAGCGCAAAGCTTGATCCCGCCCAGAACACGGACGACAACACATGAAGCGAGAGGGCGATCACGAGGGCAGTCTGCATGGCAAGCTCCAAACCGGCTTCTAAATTAGATATACAATATGTATAGTCAATACGTCAAGAGAGTGGCAACGGCATGCCGAAGCGCAGCTATGTGAGTTCGGTCCGGGCCTCCGCGTCGGCGGAGACGCGCGAACGCATCATCGCGGCCGGTGCCCGGCTGTTGCGAAAGGACGCGAGCATCGCGAACTTCTCCCTCGACGTGGTGGCGAAGGCGGCCGGCGTCACGCGGCTGACCGTCTACAACCAGTTCGGATCGCGGCGCGGATTGTTGGAGGCCGTGTTCGACGACATCGCACGTCAGGGCGGGCTGTTCGAGCTGGCCGAGGTGATGGCGATGGCCGATCCGCGCGCCGCGCTCGACCGCGTCGTCGCGATCTTCTGCACGTTCTGGGCGCACGACCCCGCCATCGGCGGGCTCAACCAGGCGATCGCGACCGATCCCGAATTCGGCGAGGCGCTGGTCGCGCGCAACGCGCGGCGGCGCGAGCTGCTGACAGGGCTGGTCGCGCGCATCACGGAGAAACGCGCGGCAAAGCGCGCCTTGCAGGACGCGGTCGACCTGATCTTCGTCCTGACGAGCTACCCGACCTTCGCAGCGCTGAGCCCGCAGCGATCGACCGAGGAGGTCTGCCGCCTGTTGCAGACGGCCTGCCGTGACGCGGTGCATGCGGTGACGCAGGAGCGGAAGAAGTGATTGCTCCCCCGTTCACCCTCCCCTGGAGCGTAAGCGCGCGCTACTTCGCTCTGAACTTGCTGTAGGCCTCGCGCGTCGCGATGATGACGTGTTCGGCGCAGCCATTGACGCGATGCGGATCGGCCTCTCGCGCGTAGGCCTCCGACGTCATCATGTCGAGGAAGGCCGCCACGGACGGATAGGAGACCAGCGCGACGAAATCCCATGCGTTGCCGTCGTGCGGACCGAGCGCGACCGCCTTGGCCTCACCTGTCCACAGCAGCGTGCCGCCGCGTGCCTTGATCATGGGCACTGTGACCGCGCTGTAACGAAGATAGGCGTCCCAGCCCGAACCGTCGCCGTCGCGCGAACGGGCGTGGAAGCGCATGAGGTTCAGCATCACCACAGGCGCATGCCGCTCGAGCCCTTCCAGGCCCTCGATGTTCAACATATTGACCGCCAATGGCACCTCCTCGGGTCATGCCTGCATTGTAGCATTGCGGCGGCGTGACTTGTGTCACGGCGGGAAACCGGCGCAAGACCGACGCCAATGAAGATCGCTTCGTCGCCGCCGCCAGCCTCGCGGCCAGTTGGCTCAATAACCAGCCCTATCTGCTGTTGAGCCTGAGCTCGCTGTTCTGGGCCGCCAACATCGTGCTTGCGCGCCATGTCGGCGCTCATGTGCCGCCGCTGACGGTGACCACGATCCGCTGGTTCGGCGTGTTCCTGATCCTGCTGCCGTTCTCATGGCCGCACCTCAAGCGCGACTGGCCGGCGCTACGCGCGAGCCTGCCGCTGATGCTGTTCCTGTCRCTGGTGGGTTTTGCCTTCAACAACGCGATCTCCTACTGGGCGTTGCAATACACCGAGGCGCTGAACGCGCTTCTGATCCAGTCGGCCGGACCGCTGTTCGTGGCGCTGTGGTCGCTGGTGCTGTTCGGCGTACGGCTGACGGCCGCGCAGCTTGCCGGCATCGCGATCTCGCTGGCGGGCGTCCTGATCATCATCCTGCGCGGCGATCTGGCGGCGCTCGCAAGCATCAGCTTCAACAGGGGCGACATCATGTTCGCCTCCTCGCTGGTGGCGTTCGGACTCTACTCCGCCTTCATCCCGCGCCGGCCCAAGGTCCATCAGCTCTCCTTCCTGTCCTTCACCACCTGCTGTGGCGCGATCATGCTGCTGCCCACCGCCGTCTGGGAGGCCTGGAGCGGCAATGTCATGCAATTCGATACCGTGACGCTGGCGACGCTGGGCTACATCCTGATCTTCCCCTCGACGCTCGCCTATCTCTTCTTCAACCGCGGCGTGGCGCTGATCGGACCGAACCGGGCCGCGCCGTTCTTCCATCTGGTGCCGGTGTTCGGCTCGGCGATGGCGATCCTGCTGCTCGGCGAAAAGCTCCAGCCGTTTCACCTGATCGGCTACGCGCTGGTGCTTGCGGGCGTCGTGATCGCGTCGCGTCAGGCCTCGACGGTGAAATAATTCCGCGCGGCGGATGCTGCGGGCGACAAACTCACGCCTTCCGGTTTCAACGCGGAAACGCTAGGTTCCCTGCCAATCAAGAAGAGGGAACGTCCAAACATGCTGTCATCGCTCATCCGGGGCATTCGCACCATCGGCGCGGTCGCGCTGTGTCTCGCCGCCGCCTCGCCCGCCCTGGCGCAAAACTATCCGAGCCGCAACATCACGCTGGTGCTGCCGTTCGCGGCCGGCAGCGGCACCGACACCACGACGCGGCTGATCTCGCAGCATCTTGCGCAGGCGCTCGGCGTCGGCATCGTCATCGAGAACAAGGCGGGCGCCAACGGCATGATCGCGGCGACCTTTGTCGCGCGCGCCGCCCCCGACGGCTACACGCTGCTGGTGACCACCAACACCACGCATTCGGCCAATCCCTATTTGCTCAAGAGCCTGACCTACGATCCGGTCAAGGACTTCACCCCGATCGCGCGCACCGGCGACCTGCCCTTCATGCTGGTCATTCATCCGGACGTGCCGGCGAAAACCGTCGGCGAGCTGGTCGCCTATGGCAAGGCCAATCCGGGCAAGCTGAGCTACGCCTCCGGCTCGTCGTCGGCGATCGTGTCGGGTGCGACCTTTGCGCACAATGCCGGGCTCGACCTGCTGCACGTGCCCTACAAGAGCTCGCCGCCGGCGCTCAACGACGTCATGGGCGGCCGCGTCTCGATGATGTTCGTGGACATCCTGACCGGCCTGCCGCACGTCCAGGGCAATGCGCTACGCGCGCTCGCCGTCACCACCAAGGACCGCTCGTCGCTGGTGCCGCAGCTGCCCTCGATGCAGGAGGCCGGCGTGCCGGACTTCGACATCTCCTCCTGGCAGGGCTATTTCGGCCCGGCCGGCATGCCGAAGGAGATCGTGACGCGGCTCAACGCCGAGATCCGGAAGATCGTCGAGAAGCCGGAGATCAAGGCCCAGCTCGCCACCCTCGGCATGGACGCCTTCTCCGGCACGCCGGAGCAGCTCGGCACGTTCGTGGGCGAGCAGCTCGTGCTGTGGGAGAAGCTGATCACGAATGCGGGGATCGAGAAGCAGTGAGCCTCCTGGAAAGCTGTCATCGTCCGCCTTGTGCGCAATTGCGCACTGGGGCGGACGATCCAGTATTCC
This sequence comes from Bradyrhizobium sp. P5_C11_2, assembly GCF_054049755.1. Classification (NCBI taxonomy): domain Bacteria; kingdom Pseudomonadati; phylum Pseudomonadota; class Alphaproteobacteria; order Hyphomicrobiales; family Nitrobacteraceae; genus Bradyrhizobium; species Bradyrhizobium sp. P5_C11_2. Next base: position 17,629 of record NZ_JBFULT010000047.1, on the reverse strand, counting down.
AGAGGCGGCCGTGCTCAAGCCGAGAGGCCGCAGCGTACTGGATGCCCCGCCGTCGCGGGGCATGACAGTCGTAGGGTGGGCAAAGCGGAGCGTGCCCACCACCAGTCATACCGAACCCAAAAAGAAAGAGGTGGGCACGGCGCTCGCGCGCCTTTGCCCACCCTACGAATTCCGCTGGATGCCCCGCCTTCGCGGGGCATGACAGCGAGGCTTACGCCGCACGCACCTTGGCGAGGAAGCCATCGACCGCGCTGCGCAGGGCGCCGGACTGGGTGTCGAGCTCGCGGGCGTTGGAGAGCACGTCGCTCGCCGCGCTGCCGGTCGCTTGCGCAGCCGAGGTGACACTGCCGATATTGGCATTGATCTCGCTCGAGCCGGCCGCGACCGACTGGATGTTGCGCGCGATCTCGCGGGTCGCCTCGCCCTGCTGCTMGATCGACGCGGAAATGCCCGCCGTGATCTCGCTCATCTCGGCAATGGTCTGGGTGATGCCGCCAATCGCCGCGACCGCATCGCTGGTCGAGGTCTGCATCGCCGCGACCTGGGCGGAGATTTCCTCGGTCGCCTTTGCGGTCTGGTTGGCGAGCGCCTTGACCTCTGAGGCCACGACCGCGAAGCCGCGGCCGGATTCGCCGGCGCGCGCCGCTTCGATGGTGGCGTTGAGCGCGAGCAGATTGGTCTGCGCCGCGATCGAATGAATCAGCTTGACCACCTCGCCGATCTTCTCGGCGCCGGTGGACAGCTCCTGCACCGTGGCGTTGGTGCGCTCGGCATCGCTGACCGCACGGCTCGCCACTTCGGTCGAACGCGTCACCTGGCGGGAGATTTCCGCAACCGAGCTCGACAGCTCCTCGGCGGCGGCGGCGACCGTGCCGACATTGCCGGACGCCTTCTGCGACGCCGCGCCGACGGTCGCGGCCCGCGAGGAGGCATCGCTGGCGGTCGCGGTCATCGACTGCGCCGTGGTCTGCATGCCGGCTGCGGCCGAGGAGACCGAGCGGACTATGCCGTTGACGCTGCGTTCGAAGTCGCTGGCGATGCCTTCCATCGCGCTGCGACGTTCCGCCGCGGCGCGCTCCTTGGCCACGGCCTCGGTCTGCTCGAGGTCGCGGATCCGGACCGCGTTGTCCTTGAAGATCTGGACGGTGGCAGCCATCGCGCCGACCTCGTCGCCGCGGCCGACGCCGGGAATGTCGCCCTCGAGCTTGCCGTCGGCGAGATCCTTCATCCGGGTGCCGAGCAGCGCCAGCGGACGGCTGATGCTGCGGCCGATCATCCAGGCGACGCTGCCGGCGACAATGACGATGCCGAGCATGGCGAGGCCGAGCAGCCAGTAGACCGGGCCCATCTTGGCGTCGATGTCCTCGAGATAGGCGCCGGTGCCGAGATACATGTCGAAGCCGGGAACGGCGACGGCGTAGCCGAGCTTGCGGATCGGCTTGTCCTGGCCGGGCTTCATGTATTCATAGAACAGCAGGATTTCGCCATTGGCCTTGACCCCGTCCATGATCTCGCGGGACAGCTTGCGTCCATTGGTCTCGACGTCCATGCGGTTCTGGCCGATCACCTTCGGATCCGGCGCAAGCTGCGTGATGCCGTCATAGCTGGTGCCGAACAGGTAGCCGGAATTCTTGTCATACGTCATCGCGTTGCCGTAGCGGCGGAGATCCGCGAACGCGGCATCCTTGGTCATCTCGCCGGCGCTGACCCGCTTCATCAAGGTGGCGGCGTAGTTGCGCGCCAATTCGACGATCGCCTTGGTCTGATCGATGCGCGCGTTCACCATCTCCTGCTTCATCAAGTAGCCGGCAAGAACGCCGGACACGCACAGGCCGAACAAGGTGACGCCGACAAGAATGCCGAGCTTGGGGGCGATCTTCAGGTTGCTCAACTTCACTGGATGGCTCCGGAGATGGAGATAAAGGGATACGGGCGCGCGACTGACTCGATCGAAATTGAATCAACTTTTAGTGTGGGACCCATTAGCAACCTGTTACGACGGGCCCGTAGAAGCCCTGACCGGAGAGCGAAAACCGACAATATCCATCGCATCCGACAACCGGGAATTGTACGCACCCTCGGTGATTTCGCGTAAAAGACGCAAAGGCCCGCCCACAGGTGCGGGCCGCAACAAGAACCGACAAACCAAATCGGGAGCAGGACATGCCGAAATACAGGGTGGTGACGCCGAAGGGCGCGAGCTTCACGGTCGCGGGCAGCGACTATTCCTACGAGCGTGAGGCGCTCGATCCGATCGATGCCGAGATCGTCGAGGCGCCCGCCAACGAGGCCGAGTTCATCGCGGCAGCGAAGACCGCCGACGCCATCTACGCCAAGGGCATCCCGATCACCAAGACCATCATCGACGCGTTGGAGAGCTGCAAGGTGATTACGCTCGGCTCGGTCGGCGTCGACAGCGTCGACGTCAAGGCCGCGACCGCACGCGGCATTCCCGTCACCAACATCCCCGACACCTTCATCGAGGAGGTCGCCGACCACGCCATGATGCTGCTGCTCGCCGGCTTCCGCCGCCTGGTCGAGCAGGACCGCATGGTGCGCAGCGGACGCTGGGCGGAGGGGCGGCCCGCGCTGTTGAAGATCCCGCGGCTGATGGGCCAGACCCTCGGCTTCATCTCGTTCGGCCGTGTCGCGCGTGCGGTCGCGAAGCGCGCGGCGCCCTTCGGCCTGCGCATGATGGCCTACGATCCCTTCATCCAGGAAACGCTGATGTACGACCACGGCGTCATCCCGGCGACGCTGAACGAGGTGCTGTCGCAATCCGACTTCGTCTCGATGCACGCGCCGGCCCGGCCGGAGGTGCACCACATGCTGACCGAGAAGCATTTTCGGCAGATGAAGAAGGGCTCGGTCTTCATCAATACCGGCCGCGGCGCCACGGTGGACGAGGAGAGCCTGATCAAGGCGCTGCAGGAGGGCTGGATCGCGCATGCSGCGCTCGACGTGCTGGARAAGGAGCCGCCGTCGCACAACAATCCCMTGCTCGGCATGGAGAACGTCACCCTGACTGCCCATGTCGCTTCCGCCTCGGCACGGTTCGACGAAGCGCGCAAGCGCCGCGTGGGCTACGAATTGTCACTGGTGCTGCAGGGCATGTGGCCGGTAAGCTGCGTCAACCCGTCGGTGCTGCAAAGCACCGCGCTCCGCCGCTGGCAGCCCGTCAGCATGGACCGCGGGCCGAACAGCTAGGCGGCCGGCGCAAAACGCGCCGGAAACCGCAAAGGCCCTTCACCGGCGATCAACGCCGGGAAGGGAGACATCAAGGGAGGAACTGATGAGGAACGACATCACACGTCGTGATGCCTTGGCGCTGGGCCTGTCCGCTACGGCATTCGCCGCCACTGGTGCTGCAGCGCAAACTGCGGGATCGCAGATCAAGGCCGCCGACGTCGCGGCGCCCAAGCTCGCCATCGAGAAGGGCGCGAGCCTGCGCATGTTGCGGCCGGTGCGCTTCGTCCAGGCCGACGAGGACGTGTTCCGCGCCAACGCGGCAAGTTTCACCAAGGAGACCGGGGTCGACATCAAGGTCGACTTCGTCGGCTGGGAGGACATCAACCAGCAGACCGCGGTGACCTCGAACTCCGGCGCCGGCCCCGACATCATCATCGGCTTCTCCGACGCCCCGCACATCTATGTCGACAAGCTGATCGAGCTCACCGACGTCGCCGACTATCTCGGCAAGAAGTACGGCGGCTGGCAGAACCTCGCGAAGGCCTACGGCAAAAAGGCCAAGAGCGATACCTGGATCGGCCTCCCGTTCGGCGCCACCGCCGGTCCCCTGATCTACCGCAAGTCGGTCCTCAAATCCGTCGGATTCGACAAGGCGCCGGACGACCATGCCGGGTTCCTGGATCTCTGCAAGAAGCTGCAAAAAGCCGGCAAGCCCGCCGGCTTTGCGCTCGGCAATGCCGTCGGCGACGGCAACGGCTTTGCGGACTGGATGATGTGGTCGCACAACGCCGCGCTGCTGGATGAAGAAGGCAATGTCACCATCAACAGCAAGGAGACCATCGCGGCGCTGAACTACGTCAAGGAGCTCTATCCGACCTTCATCGCCGGCACACCGTCCTGGAACGACGTCAGCAACAACCGCGCCTATTCCTCGCAGGAAATCGCGCTGACGGCGAACGGCGTCTCGCTGTACTTCTCGCTGAAGAACGATCCGGCGACCGCCGCGATCGCCGAGGATTCCGAACACCAGTTGCTGCCGAAGGGTCTCGCACCGATCTCGCCGATGTCGGGACTGACGCTGAACGCCATGGTGTTCAAGCACAGCCCCTATCCCAATGCCGCGAAGGCCTTCCTGCAGTTCATGCTGGAGAAGGAGCAGTACGAGCCGTGGCTCAACGCCAACAGCGGCTACTGGTCGCAGCCGCTCGCCGCCTATGCCGATGCGGCGGTGTGGAAGGGCGATCCCAAGGTGGCGATCTTCAAGAACACCATGAACAGCAACTACTACGCCGGCTACAAGGGTCCGATCTCGACCGCCACCGGGGCTGTTCGCGCGGACTACGTGACGGTGCAGATGTTCGCCTCGGTCGCGACCGGCGCCGCGACGCCGGAGGCGGCGGCCGCGGAAGCGGAGCAGCGCTGCAAGCGGTACTTCCGGCGTCAGGCGGCCAAGTGACGCCGAAAGGCGCGGCCGTCATTGCGAGGGGCAAAGCGACGAAGCAATCCAGGCTGTAACAACGGAAACAGACTGGATTGCTTCGCTTCGCTCGCAATGACGGTGTGGTGACATTCAAAACAGGACAAGCGACCCAATGTCCGTGACCACACTCTCCTCTCCCGCCCTGGCGGTCCGGCAACCGGGCTGGATCGTGCGGCTGTTCGACTACAAGCCGTTCCTGATCGTGATGTGCCTCGCGCCCGCGCTCGGGCTGCTCGCGGTCTTCCTCACCTATCCGCTCGGCCTCGGCATCTGGCTCGCCTTCACCGACACCACGATCGGCCGGCGCGGCGTCTTCGTCGGCCTGGAGAATTTCCAGTACCTGCTCACCGACCCCCTGTGGTGGAACGCGGTGTTCTACAGCGTGTTCTACACCGGCGTCGCGACCTTCGGAAAATTCGCGCTCGGCTTCTGGCTCGCGCTGCTGCTCAACAACCATTTCCCGTTCAAGAGCCTGCTCCGCGCCATCGTGCTGCTGCCCTGGATCGTGCCGACGGTGCTCTCGGCGCTGGCATTCTGGTGGATCTACGATCCGCAGTTCTCGATCATCTCCTACCTGCTGGTCGACGTGCTGCACTGGCGGTCGACCAATATCGACTTTCTCGGCTCGCCCTGGCCGGCGCGCTTCTCGCTGATCGTCGCCAATATCTGGCGCGGCATTCCCTTTGTCGCGATCTCGCTGCTGGCGGGCCTTCAGACCATCTCGCCGTCGCTCTACGAGGCCGCGATGCTCGACGGCGCCAGCGCCTGGCAGCGCTTCCGCTACATCACCTTCCCGATGATGATGCCGATCCTCGCCATCGTCATGACGTTCTCGATCATCTTCACCTTCACCGACTTCCAGCTGGTCTACGCCATCACCCGTGGCGGCCCCGTGAACTCGACCCATTTGCTGGCGACGCTGGCGTTCCAGCGCGGCATCGCCGGCGGCGAGCTCGGCGAAGGCGCCGCGATCGCGGTGTCGATGATCCCGTTCCTGGTGTTCGCGACGCTGTTCTCCTATTTCGGCCTGGCGCGCCGCAAATGGCAGCAGGGAGAGAGCAATGACTGATACCGCCGCGCAACCGGCCGCCGTCGCCACCACACCGCCGGACACCATGGCCTGGGATTCCGGGCTGCGGYGGCTGATGATGATCTACCTGCCGCTCGGCTGCTTCGTGCTGATCCTGCTGTTTCCGTTCTACTGGATGGCGATCACGTCGTTCAAGCCGAACGCAGAGCTGATGAATTTTAGGGAACACAACCCGTTCTGGATCACCTCGCCGACGCTCGCCCACATCAAGCATCTGCTGTTCGACACCGCCTATCCGCGCTGGCTGAAGACGACGATGCTGGTTGCGATCGGCTCGACCACGCTGTCGCTGATCGCGAGCACGCTCGCGGCCTACGCCATCGAGCGCTTGCGCTTCCGCGGCAGTCCCTATGTGGGCCTCGGCATCTATCTCGCCTATTTGGTGCCGCCGTCGATCCTGTTCATTCCGCTCGCCACGGTCGTGGTGCAGTTCGGCCTGTTCGACAGCCCGATGGCGCTGATCCTGGTCTATCCGACCTTCCTGGTGCCGTTCTGCACCTGGCTGCTGATCGGCTATTTCAAGTCGATCCCGTACGAGCTGGAAGAATGCGCGCTGGTCGACGGCGCCACAAGGCTCCAGATCCTGCGGCGGATCACGCTGCCGCTGGCGGTGCCCGGCCTGATCTCGGCCGGCATCTTCTCCTTCACGCTGTCCTGGAACGAATTCATCTACGCGCTCGCCTTCATCCAGAGCGGCGCCAACAAGACCGTGCCGGTCGCGATCCTGACCGAGCTCGTCACCGGCGACGTCTACCAATGGGGCGCGCTGATGGCGGGATCGCTGCTCGGCTCGCTGCCGGTTGCGATCTTCTACTCGCTGTTCGTGGATTACTACGTGTCCTCACTCACCGGCGCGGTCAAGGAATAGCAAGAGCTAAGCCAGCCGTGCCTTGAGGCGCGGCGTGACCCAGCTGAGAAAGGCGCGGAGCTTGAGTGGCACGGGCTTGCGCTCCGCATAGACGATATGCACCGGCCACGGTTCCTGCTCGAATTTTTCCAGCATGAGAACGAGTTTCCCCGCGCGCCGCGCGGTCTCCATCTTGTAGGACATCACCCGCGCGATGCCGGCACCCGCAACCGCGGCCTCGACCGCCGCCTCGGAGTCGCTCACCGTCAACCGCGATCGTATCGGGGTCGCAACTTCGCGGCCGCCTATGACGAACTTCCAGTTACGCTGAGCCGCGACGCTGTCGATGCTGATACAGTCGTGAGCTGCAAGATCGGCGGGCGCACTTGGCCGCCCGTGTTTGGCGAGATATGTGGGGCTCGCACAGAGCGCGAACCGGACCGAGCCGACCCGGGTCGCTATCAGGTTGCTGTCGGGGAGATTGCCGATCCGAATCGAAATATCGATGTTCTCCTCGACGGTGTTGACGATGCGGTCGGTCAGGACGAGCCGCAACGCGATCTCGGGATAGGCCTCCATGAATTCGAGCGCAATCGGCAGGAGGTGCATGTGCCCCAGTCCCCACGGCGAAGTGACTGCGAGATCGCCCTTGGGCGCCCTGTACTCGCCGGAGACCTCCCGTTCGGCGTCGTCCACCTGCTCGATGATGCGCTTACAGGCCTCGATATAGGATCGCCCGGCATCGGTCAGTGTCACCTGACGTGACGATCGCTGAAACAACTGGGCTTTCAGTCGCGCCTCAAGCTCGGCGACTTTGCGGCTGACGGTCGCGACCGGCGTCTTAAGACGCCGCGAGGCAGCCGAAAAGCTTCCTGTCTCGGTGACCGCGATGATCACCGACATCGCCTCCAAGCGGTCCATCAGACCTGTCTTTCCAGATATTGAGAAGTTGGTTCTCGACCATACCGGCTGCTCCATTCCGCAGCAATCAGCTACGTCGGAAACGATCTGGGGCCTTGGGTGGGGCCTTGGGAATGCGACGGTTGGATGGTTGCCTGAAAAACGATCAATCGACGCGCCGCCCGGTTTGCATACCGTCGACCGACTGACAACCGAGGACGCCATGGGATTGGACACGAGAGATTTGCTGTCGCGCCGTCACTTTTGCCTCTGCTGCCTGGCCGGCACGGCAATCGGGGCGAGCAACGGCTGGCTTTCGCCGCGCCAGGCCTATGCCGAAGCGCGAGGCCTCGTCAGCCTGATCAAGGACAGTGCTGCGACATCCCCGATCGTCACGCACAAGCTCCGAAGCAACATTGCGGTGCTGGAAGGCTCCGGCGGCAACATTGCCGTCCTCACCGGGCCTGACGGCAAGCTGCTGATCGACGCGGGCATCCGCGTCTCGCGTACCCAACTCACCAGGGCGCTGTCCGATCTCGGCAACGCCCCTGTCACCCATCTCGTCAATACTCACTGGCATTTCGATCACGCCGACGGCAACGAATGGCTCAATTCCGCCGGCGCCAGGATCATCGCGCAGGAAAACACCCGAAAGCACCTCCTCGGCGTTCAGCGCGTCGAGGACTGGGACTACAACTTCCTTCCGCTCGGCCCCGGCGGAATTCCCAGCGAGACATTCTCCGGCAGCCACGAGCTCCGGCTCAACGGAGCCTCGATCGGCCTGAAGTACTACGGGCCCGCGCACACCGACAGCGACATCTCCGTTACCTTCGCAGAAGCCAACGTCGTTCATGTCGGCGACACCTTCTGGAACGGCATCTACCCATTCATCGACTATTCGACCGGCGGCAGCATTGACGGGATGATCGCGGCATCGGACGCCAATCTCGCCGCGACCGACGCGGATACGATCATCATTCCCGGTCATGGCCAGCCGGTCAGCAACAAAAACGAGCTTCAGGCCTTCCGCGACATGCTTGTCGCGATCCGCGACAACGTCGCCCGGCTGAAGGCACAAGGACGAACGCGGGACGAAAGCGTCGCCGCCAAACCGACGGCGGCCTTCGACGCGAAATGGGGGCAGTTCGTGATCGATCCCGGCTTCTTCACCAGACTGGTCTACCAGGGTGTTTGAAAAGCGAACGGCTGACGTTCGTGAACCATCTGTTTTGACAGGAAAATCGACATGAGCATCGCAGACATCGCGCCCCCGACAACCCGCATCGACCGTCGCCGCGTCGTTCTCGGACTATCCGGAATGACTGTAGCCGCTGCTCCGTCGAGTGCATCAGCCAAGCCGCAACGGGACGCGCAGGGCACCAGCTATCCGGTCGTCTACCATCGAACCAAGACCGTCGATGGGATCAAGATATTCTATCGCGAAGCGGGTCCGAAGGACGCACCGGTGGTGGTGCTGCTGCACGGCTTCCCGACCTCCTCGCACATGTTTCGCAACCTGATCCCGGCCCTGGCCGACCGCTACCACGTGATCGCTCCCGACTATCCCGGCTACGGCCAGAGCGACATGCCGCCGCGCGCGACGTTCAAGTACACGTTCGACCGCTTCGGTGAGCTCGTCGACGGCCTGCTCGGTCAGCTCGGCGTCACCCGCTATGCGATGTATGTGATGGACTACGGCGCTCCCGTGGGCTGGCGCCTGGCGCTCAAGCATCCCGAGCGGATCAGCGGCCTGATCGTGCAGAACGGCAATGCCTATGACGAAGGGCTGAAGGAATTCTGGAATCCGATCAAGCAATACTGGGCCGACGGGTCCGAGACGAGCCGGCAGGCGTTGATGAAGCTGGTCACGCTGGAGACGACGAAATTCCAGTACACCGATGGCATGTCCGACGTGAGCCGTATTTCGCCTGACAACTGGCTCCAAGATCAGGCGCTGCTCGACCGTCCCGGCAACAGCGAAATCCAGATGGACCTGTTCTACGACTATCGGACCAATCTGCCGCTGTATCCCGCAGTGCAGGCCTACTTCCGCAAGCACAAGCCCCCGACACTGATCGTCTGGGGCAAGAACGATTTCATCTTCCCCGCCGACGGCGCCCATCCCTACAAGCGCGACCTGCCGCAGGTGGAATTTCACCTCATCAACACCGGCCATTTCGCGCTTGAGGACAAGTTCGACGAAATGGTTCCCCTGATCCGCGACTTCCTCGCCCGCAAGATCGCCTGATCATTTCGGAAGGAACGGACATGTATGCCACCCTCGACTGCATGGCCGTTCTGGCGGTCTCCACATTGTTTGCAGCGGCTGCCGTCGCCCAAACCGCCAGGGACGTGCGTGGCCCCTCCCCGCTGGTCGCGATCGAGAACGAGGCGCCCGCCCGGCTGATCGTCGATCCGCCGCTTGCCGACCAATTGGCGCGGGGCCTCGTCTTCATCCAGTACGCAACGGAAAACCTGCGTATCGTGCCGGTATTCGGCAAGGGCGCGCTCGACGTATCGCCGCGTATCGGCCACGTTCATGTCACGGTCGACGACGCGCCGTGGCATTTTGTCGATGCCAGTGGCGAGACCGTAATCGTGGTCGGACTGAATCCAGGCCCGCACAAGGTGCTATTCGAGTTGGCCGATCCCACGCACCGCGTGATCGATAGCAAGATGGTCAGCTTCGAGATTCCGCAGCATCCAAACCCGGCGCCCGCACCGGCGCGGTAAGAGTGGGAGGAATTCAAGCATGTGAGGTGACCGATCGGCGCGCGCGAAGCGCCCCCAAATCGCGTTTTCGGACGTCTTTACACCTGACGGTCTGCTGCGTAGGCTCCAGAGCATTGTTGTTTTTTATTTTCTGGAGCATTTGACATGAAGACATTGGCCTTGATCGTCGCCGCTGTTCTATTGCTCGTCCCTGCCGCATCCAGCGTGCAGGCTCAGACCGGAAGCTCGACCGCGACCAAAAAGAGCAGCAAGCCGCCACAGGCGAAAAATCTGCCCCGATGCAGCCGCGCAATGCAGATGGCCGGCAAACCGTGTTACGGCGGATAACGCGCAGCGACGGGTGAACAAAGCCCCGGGCATCGCGCCGGGGCTTTGCCTGCGGCCTTTGGCCCGGGTTCACAAAACTGCAATGTGCGATCCGCATAAGGCGTGCTTCCGCTAACAGGAGACGCACATGCGCGCGACCTTTCTTGCCTCCGTCGCAACGATCATTCTCACCGCGAGCACGGCGCTCGCCGAGAACGAGGGCGAATTCCCGGCCAAGCTCGCAGGCCACGTGGTGATGCCGGCCGAGTCGTTCATCGACGCCCCGGCGGATGCGCCCGCCGATCTCAAGACCTCCGGCAAATACACCACCGGCAAGCGCGTCGACGCGCTCGGCACCGTGATGGGCAAGTCCTTTGAGCGTTCGACCGGCGTCTCGCTGCCGTTCAAGGGCCAGCCGCTCCAGGGCCATTCCGGCATCAAGACGATGCCCGACGGCACCTTCTGGGTCATCACCGACAACGGCATGGGCGCGCGCGCCAACTCGCCGGACTCGATGCTGTATCTCAACCGCTACAAGATGGATTGGGCGAGCGGCAAGATCGAGCGCCAGGAGACCGTCTTCCTGCACGATCCGGACAAGAAGGTGCCGTTCCGCATCGTCCATGAAGACACGCAGAAGCGTTACCTCACCGGCTCCGATTTCGACACCGAAGGTTTCCAGATCATCGGCGACACCTTCTGGATCGGCGACGAGTTCGGCCCCTACATCCTGAAGGCCGACAAATCAGGCAAGATCCTCGGCGTGTTCGAGACGGTCGCCGACGGCAAGCCGGTGCGCTCGCCCGACAACTGGGCGGTGGCGACCCCGGGCGCGCCGGGCGCGACCTACACCAACGTCAACCTGCGCCGCTCCAAGGGCTTTGAGGGCTTTGCCTCGTCGAAGGACGGCAAATTCCTCTACGGACTGCTCGAGGGTCCGCTGTGGGATGCCGACAAGAAGGACTGGGAGAAGGTCGACGGCAAGGAGGCCTCCCGCATCCTCGAATTCGACGTCGCCGCGGAAAAGTTCACCGGCCGCTACTGGCAGTATGTGTTCGAGCAGAACGGCAACGCCATCGGCGACTTCAACATGATCGATCCGAGCAGCGGCCTCATCATCGAACGCGACAACGGCGAAGGCACCGCCGACAAGGCCTGTCCGCAGGGCACCCGCGGCGACAATTGCTTCCCCGACATCGCCAAGTTCAAGCGCGTCTACAAGATCGAGCTGACCGACGCCAATGTCGGCAAGCCCGTGCGCAAGATCGGCTATATCGACCTCATGAAGATCCGCGACCCCGACAAGAAGGCGCGGAAACCGCTCAATGACGGCGTCTACACCTTCCCGTTCTTCACCATCGAGAACGTCGACCGGGTCGACGACACCCACATCATCGTCGGCAACGACAACAATCTGCCGTTCTCGTCCAGCCGCGATCCCAACAAGGCCGACGACGACGAGTTCATGCTGCTCGAGGTCGCGGACTTCCTGAAGGCGAAGTAGGCTGACGCTCTCTCCTCTCCCTCTCCCCGTTCTTACGGGGAGAGGGTYGGGGTGAGGGGCTSYMTCCACGAAAACGGTGACAGTTGGACTCGCGGAGAGTCCCCCTCACCCGGATCGCATCTTGCGATGCGATCCGACCTCTCCCCGCAAGCGGGGCGAGGTGAAGAGCCCCCTACCTCACCGTAAACTCCACCGGAATCGTGAAGCTCATCGCGCCGTTGGTGATCTCGGGCGGGATCGGCGGAAACGGCTGCGCCTGGCGGATCATGGACATGGCCTGGGCATCGAAGGCGGCGACGCCCGACGAGCCGCCGAGACGGCTGGACGTCACCTGCCCGCTCCGGCTCAGCGTAAAGCTCAGCCGCGCGACGCCGCGCTGACCGCCGCCACCGGACGGATATTGGTGGAAGCGCATCAAATGCGCGCGGACGCGCTGATTATAGGACGCGATCACTGAAGCCACCGCACCTGCGCTCATGGCGGAAGCCATCGGCGCCTCGCGCTCGGCGCGCGACGGCGCGCTGGTGCGCGGCGCGGGCGTCGCTTCCGACGGCTTCTTGGCCTCACGGCGAACCAGTTTCGGCTTCGCAGGCAAGGGCTTTTCGACCGGCACGATCTTCGCAGCCTCGGGCCTGGCCGGTGCCGGCTCCGGCCTCTGCTCCGGCGGCGCGACGACCTCCGGCTTCTCCTGCGGCGGCGTCGGCGCGATGGTGTCCTCGACGACTTGCTGCTGCACGGGCTCCGGCGGCGAGGCGTCGGCCTCCTGCATCAGCGGTCCCGGCGCGACGTTGTCCTGGGTCGGTTGCGGCGCCGAGGTCACGGGTGACATGTCCACCATGATCGCGGGCAGGCTGACGCCCTGTTCCGGCTGTGACCTGAGCCAGCTCATCGCAAGCAGCGCGGCGGCAATATGCAACGCCACGATCATCGCCGCCGACACGCCCCAGCGTATGCCCTCGCGCTCGCCAAGCGGTTCGTGCAGGGCAAAGGCGTTCGCGGCCATCAGCTACGTCCGTCGAGGCCGACCAGCGCGACCTTGAGATAACCGGCATTGCGCAAGGTGTTCATCACCTCCATCAGATCGCCGTAGGAGACCGCCTTGTCGGCGCGCAGATAGATGCGCTCGTCCTTGCGGCCCTTGGTGGCGGCGTCGAGCGATGTGGCAAGCGCGTCGCGGGCGACGACGTCCTCGCCCACGGCGATCGAGAGGTCCGGCTTCACGGTGACGAAGACCGGCTTGTCCGGCCGCGGCGCCGGCTCGGCGGCAGTCGCCGGCAGCTCGACGCCGATATCGACGGTGGCGAGCGGGGCCGCCACCATGAAGATGATCAGGAGCACCAGCATCACGTCGATGAACGGCGTGACGTTGATCTCGTGCGTGACGTCGAGATCGCCGGGGTCGCCGCGCGACCTGAGCCCCGATAGCGAGCGTCCGCCGAGCTTCGCGGCCATGGCCTACTCCGCCGCCCGCGCCAGGCGGAAATCGCGATGGTCACGCTGGCGGCTCACCAGCAGCATGAGCTGCGCCGAGGCGTCGCCGAGCAGCGCGCGGTAGTTGGTGATGCCGCGGACGAGGTGATTGTAGATCACCACCGCCGGGATCGCGGCGACGAGGCCGAGCGCGGTGGCGAGCAGCGCCTCCGCGATGCCCGGCGCGACCACCGCGAGGCTCGTGGTGTGGCTCTCGGAGATGCCGATGAAGGAATTCATGATGCCCCAGACCGTGCCGAACAGGCCGACGAACGGCGCGGTGGCGCCGATGGTCGCGAGCACGCCGGTGCCGCGCGCGATCTGCCGCGACATCGCCGCCTCGACCCGCTCCAGCCGCAGCGCCACGCGCTCCTGGAGACCGTCGTCGAGGACGCCGCCGGAGAGCTCCGCCTCCCTGGCGCAGGACTGGATGAGCTGGGCGACCGCATCATGCGCATCGCCGGCCCGCTCTGCCGCCTCGGCGAGCTTCATGTTGCCTTCAAGCGCGCGCGTGCGCATCACAGCGAGCGCGCTCTTGCGGCGCAGCTCGATGGTCTTGGCGAGCCACACCGTCCACGTCACCAGCGAGGCGACGGCGAGCCCGATCATCACCGCTTTCACGACGATGTCCGCGCTGACGAACATGCCCCAGGGCGACAGATTGCGCGGCAACAGCGCCTCGTCGATCGCGAAGGCCGGGGCCGGCGCGAGCGCCAGCGCGATTGTTACGATCACGTGCCGAAGCCTGGAATTGCTTTGCATCCTGATCTCCCGACAGACAGAAGAAACTACGCCGCGATCCGGTCCGCGAGCTGACGGAACCGCACAAGCTGGTCGGCGCGCAACGCGCGGGCCTCGTCGCGACCGACGAAGACCTTGAACATGATGCCGCCGTCGGCATTGACGAAGGCGACGAAGGCCGAGGTCTTGCCCATGAACGGACGCTCGACGAAAGCCACGGCCGCACAGCGCTCGTGCCGGAGATGGCCGTGCAGTCCCTTCGGCTGCGTCAGGTTGAAGTAACCGCGGCCGATCTCGCCCGCGGGGATGCTGCCTGTGAACTCGAAGATCGCATCATCGGTGTGCACGATCAGCGTCACCTCGCCCCACTCTGCGATGTCCTGCATCGCGGCGGCGAAATGCTCGCCGGCGCCGATGCGGACCATGGACGGCGGCAGCGCCTCGATCACCGCGCGTGGCGAGACCTTGCGCTCGCGCGCAACGTCCTCGATCACCGCGCCGGGATTGTCGGCCATATGCGCCCTGAGATCGGCGAGATCGGTACTCGGCATGTCCGGCTCCTCTCGTGCTCGCCACCTCAGGCGGCTGCGGCCTTGCGCTCGCTCTGGATCACCTCAAAGCCCTCGAACTTGGGATGGCCGAGATAGAGGCTCTCGCCGGTCCTGTTGTCGGCGCGAGCGTGGGCGCGGCGGAATTCCTCCGAGCGCGTCCAGGCCTCGAACGCCGCCTTGTCGACCCAGGTGGTGTGCGACGAGTACAGCGTGTGGTCCTCGGCCTCGGGGCCCTTGAGCAGATGAAACTCGACGAAGCCCGGCATGGTGCCGAGATAGGATTCGCGGGTGGCCCAGACGGTCTCGAACGCGGTCTCCGCGCCCTTCTTCACCTGGAAGCGATTCATAGCGATGAACATAAAGTCTCTCCTTCTGATCAAGACGAAAACGCGCCGAAGCCGCGCTGGAGCATCAACGCGGCCCGGCGGAGATTAATGGTGTTGCGATGCCTGGGCTCACGCACCTCCAAAGTGGATCTTCAGGCCGGCCTTGTAGACCCTGCCCGGTCCCGGGCTCGACCAGAGCACGTCGTTCTGCGTGGTGCCGTCGGTTGAGCTGCCGGGAATGGCGTAAGGCCGGTAGTACTGGTTCAAGAGGTTGTCGATCGAGGCCGAAAACACGATGTCCTTGGTCGCGTTGTAGGTCAGGTAAAGATTGACCAGATCGTAACCGGTCGACGGGACGTAGCCGACAGGCACGTCGTTGTTGGGGCCGAAGGATGCCCACTGTGCCGACAGGATCAGGGTGCGGTCGAGCAGGCGGACACCACCGGTCGTGACGACCTTGGTGGGGGTGATGGTCGCGAGCCCGATATTGGTCGCCACGTTCTTGCCCTTGATGTAGTGACCGGCGACACCGACGAACCAGCCGCCGGCATCGTACATGGTCTCCGCCTCAAAGCCCTCGATCCGGGCATTGGCGATGTTCTGGTACTGGTAGTACTGGCTCGCCGGGCCGAACGGCGTCGCCACCAGCGGCGAGGCGACGAGGTCGATGTAGTCGCTGACGTCGTTGCGGAAGAGGTTGATCTTGCCGCGGAACGAGTCGGACGCTGAGAAGATGTTGTCATACTTCAAGTTGAAGCCGACTTCCTTGTTCTTGCCGACTTCGGGACGAAGGTTCGGGTTGGGCAGGAAGCAGAACAGGCCGCTGGTCCCATCAGGACAGGGGAAGAAAACCGGTCCGCCGCCGGTCGCATGCGCGCCGGAGATCACCGTCTCCGTGATCGACGGCGCACGATAACCCTCGGCATAGCTGACATAGGGCTGGAAGCCCGCCACCGGAGTAACGCCGAGGGTGATCTTCGGCGAGAAGCGATCGCCACCGGCGTGCGTATTGCCAGAGTCCAGGTCGTAGCGGTCGTAGCGGATCGCACTCACCGCCTCGAACCATGTGCTGTAGTTCTGCTTCAACTGGAGGAAGCCGCCTGACACCGTACGGATGCCGCTTGGCGTAGTGATGTTGGAGTTGCCGCGACTGTCGGTGGTCTTCACATCGTCCTGGAACGCATCGACGCCCCAGGTGACCGCGTTGCGCCAGTCGCCGACATTGAAGCGCGTGGTGTTGTTGGCATCGAAGCCGACCGTATCCAGTACATAGCCGCGCTTGTCGCCGACGCAGCCCGAAACGTTGTTTCCGAAGCCGCCGTTGCAAAAAACCGAGGTGGTCGTGCCGTAGTGATAAGTCTTGGTCTGATCGTTGTCGGTGCGGTTACCGTAGACCGACATGTGCCAGTCGAACAAATTGTCGCTCGGCAGCGAGTAGTTCCAGGTGATGGTGCCGGTGTAGTTCTTGGCATCGGATGCGTAGACCGACGAACCGCGATTCAGCGCAATCAACGCCTGGCTCGTCGTCGGACCGCGATTGAACTGGCCGATATCGTACTGATAGTCCTGGAAGACCGCGCCGAACTTGACCTCGTGACCGATCGCGGGGCGCACCGTGAGCTTCATCAGCCCGGCCTCGACCTGGTTGCCGGTGTTGCCAATCTCGGTGCCGTTTCCGTCCTTGTAATTGCCTTGCGTGCGGTAGACCGCGCCGCCAAAGATATCGACGTCGGGGGTGGCGCGCACGCCGCCGAATACCGAGCCGAGGCCGCGATTGGTGTTGGAGCCATAGGAGCCGGAGAGATCAACGCCCCAGCGCTCGCCGGGCCGCAACACGTCGTTGATGTCCTTGGTCCGGAACGAGACGACGCCGCCGATCGCGCCGGAGCCATAGATATTGGCGGTCGGACCGCGCACGATGTCGACGCCGCCGATCAGCTCGGGATCGAGGAAGAAGGAGCCGTTGGCGTTGTGACCGGTACGCTGATAGTTCTGCCGCGCACCGTCGACGACTACCGCGACGCGGCCGAAATCCTGCAAGCCGCGAATGTTGATGACGGTCGCAGGATCGTCGCCGCGCTCCTGGAACGACACGCCGGGCACGGCGTAGAAGATATCAGACAGCCGGTTCGGCTGGAGACCCTGGATCTGGTCGAGCGTCACGGTGCTGACGGGCGCAAGCGCATCGATCGCGCGCTCCGGGGTTTTGGTTGCGGCGACCGTGATGGTGTCGAGCGTCTGTACGGGTGCGGTGCCGCCGGCCTGGGCGCGGGCGTTCATCGCCTCGGGTGTCGCCTGCTGCGCGACTTGCGGCTTGGCCGGCTTGCGCTTGGCCTGTTTCGGCCGTTCCGGCGACGCGTGCTCGGCTTGCGGCGATGCGGTCTGCGCAAGACCGCTCTCCGTCGCCAATGCCGCGATTGAAACCACCGACGCGCCCAAAATCAGGGCGCGCGAATACCTAGCCCCGTCAGCCATATCACCCCAGCCTGCAC
>NZ_JBFULT010000046.1:0-25010 GCF_054049755.1 Bradyrhizobium sp. P5_C11_2 | reverse complement strand
TCTGGATCTTCAAGGGTGAGATCCTCGAGCACGATCCGATGGCCCAGGACAAGAGAATGGCCGAAGGCGAGACCGGTGGCGGTGGCGGCGGCCGGCAGCGCCGTGACAACGCTGCGGCCTGACGCCAGCACAGAGAATTTGAGGGCTTGAAGCCATGATGCAACCTAAGAAAACGAAGTTCCGGAAGGCGCATAAGGGCCGCATCCACGGCGTTGCGTCTTCGGGCGCGACGTTGGCGTTCGGCCAGTTCGGCCTGAAGGCGACCGAGCCTGAGCGCGTCACCGCGCGCCAGATCGAGGCCGCCCGCCGCGCGCTGACCCGCCACATGAAGCGTGCCGGCCGCGTCTGGATCCGCGTGTTCCCCGACGTTCCCGTGTCAAAGAAGCCCGCCGAAGTCCGCATGGGCTCCGGCAAGGGTTCGCCGGAATTGTGGGTCGCGCGCGTCAAGCCGGGCCGGGTGCTGTTCGAGATCGACGGCGTCAACACCCAGACCGCGCGTGAGGCGCTGACCCTGGCGGCCGCCAAGCTGCCGATCAAGACGCGCTTCGTCGAGCGCATTGCGGAGTAATGGCCATGGCCCAGATGAAGATCGAAGACATCCGCGCGATGAGCCCTGATCAGCAGGATGACGCCATCCTGAACCTGAAGAAGGAGCGCTTCAACCTGCGTTTCCAGCGCGCCACCGGGCAGCTCGAGAACACCTCGCGCCTGCGCGAGGCCCGCCGTGACATCGCCCGTATCAAGACCGTCGCCGCGCAGAAGCGCGCGAAAGAGAAGTAAGGGGCTTACGAAGATGCCGAAACGTACTTTGCAAGGCGTGGTCGTCAGCGACAAGACTGCCAAGACCGTCGTGGTGCGCGTCGATCGCCGCTTCACGCACCCGATCTACAAGAAGACGATCCGCCGTTCGAAGAACTACCACGCGCACGACGAGGACAACCAGTTCAAGCCGGGCGACATGGTGTGGATCGAGGAATCGAAGCCGATTTCGAAGTTGAAGCGCTGGATCGTGATCCGGGGCGAACACAAGAAAAGCGCCTGATCTGTTGGCTTTAGTCGGCTGACTTCAGGTAAATGTTGAGCGCCGGCTAGGCTGGCGCAAAGAGAAGAGGACGAGGTGCATCAATGATTCAGATGCAGACCAACCTCGACGTGGCCGACAATTCTGGCGCACGCCGTGTCATGTGTATCAAGGTGCTTGGGGGCTCCAAGCGCCGCTACGCCACGATCGGCGACATCATTGTCGTCTCGATCAAGGAAGCGATTCCGCGTGGCAAGGTGAAGAAGGGCGACGTGATGAAGGCCGTCGTGGTGCGTGTCCGCAAGGACATCCGCCGCGCCGACGGTTCGGTCATCCGTTTCGACCGTAACGCCGCCGTCCTGATCAACAACCAGGCCGAGCCGGTCGGTACCCGTATCTTCGGGCCCGTGCCGCGCGAGCTGCGCGCCAAGAACCACATGAAGATCATCTCGCTCGCGCCGGAGGTGCTGTGATGGCTGCGAAGATCCGCAAGGGCGACAAGGTCATCGTGCTGAACGGCCGCGACAAGGGCCGCAGCGGCGAGGTGTTCGAAGTGCGTCCGGACGCCGGCACGGCGCTCGTGCGCGGCATCAACATGGTCAAGCGTCACCAGAAGCAGACGCAGGCCCAGGAGGGCGGCATCATCTCGAAAGAGGCGCCGGTCCAACTGTCCAACATCGCGTATCTCGGCAAGGACGGAAAGCCGACGCGCGTCGGATTCAAGATTCTGGCGGACGGCAAGAAGATCCGCATCGCCAAGCGCTCGGGAGCTGAGATCGATGGCTGAGGCCGCTTATACGCCGCGCCTGCGCGCGGAATACGACGCGAAGATCCGCACGGAGATGACCGAGAAGTTCGGTTATGAGAACGTGATGCAGGTTCCGCGTCTGGACAAGGTCGTGCTGAACATGGGCGTTGGCGATTCCGTCAACGACCGCAAGAAGGCCGAGAACGCCGCTGCCGAATTGACCCTGATCGCCGGCCAGAAGGCGATCGTGACCTATTCGCGGATCGCGATCGCGACTTTCAAGCTGCGTGAGAACCAGCCGATCGGCTGCAAGGTCACGCTGCGCAAGGCCCGCATGTACGAGTTCATCGATCGCCTGGTGACGGTCGCGCTGCCGCGCGTCCGCGACTTCCGCGGTCTGAACCCGAAGAGCTTCGACGGCCGCGGCAACTACTCGCTCGGCCTCAAGGAGCACATCATTTTCCCCGAGATCGACTTCGACAAGGTCACGGAATCCCGCGGTATGGACATCACCGTCTGCACCACGGCCAAGACCGACGACGAGGCGAGGGCGTTGTTGACCGCTTTCAATTTCCCGTTCCGGCAGTGAGACGCTGACCTAAAGCCTCTCAAACGCGGATACCCAGGAGCCAAGCATGGCAAAGAAGAGTTCAGTCGAGAAGAACAACCGGCGCAAGCGGATGGTGAAGAACGCCGCCCCGAAGCGCGAGCGGTTGAAGGCGATCATCGCCGACAAGACGCTGCCGATGGAGGAGCGGTTCGCCGCCACCCTGAAGCTTGCGGAAATGCCGCGCAACTCGTCGGCGACCCGCATCCGTCTGCGTTGCGAGCTGTCGGGCCGTTCGCGCTCGAACTACCGCAAGACCAAACTGTCTCGTATCGCGATGCGCGACCTTGGCTCCAAGGGCATGGTCCCGGGCCTCGTGAAGTCGAGCTGGTAAGGAGGGTCGTTTAGATGTCTACGCACGATCCAATCAGCGATCTGATCACCCGTATCCGCAACGCGCAGATGCGCTCCAAGAGCAAGGTCTCGACGCCTGGTTCGAAGATGCGCGAGAACGTGCTCGAAGTGCTCAAGACCGAGGGCTACATCCGCGGTTACGCCACGCTCGAGCATTCCTCGGGCCGCAGCGAGATCGAGATCGAGCTGAAGTATTTCGACGGCGAGCCCGTCATCCGCGAGATCGAACGAGTTTCCAAGCCTGGGCGTCGCGTCTACGCCTCGGTGAAGGCTCTGCCGCGGGTCAATAACGGACTCGGCATTTCGGTGTTGTCGACGCCGAAGGGGATCATGGCCGACCACAGTGCGCGTGAAGCGAACGTGGGCGGTGAAGTCCTCTTCACGGTGTTCTGAGAAGGATTTTTGATCCATGTCACGTGTTGGCAAAAGGCCTGTGGCGGTGCCCTCGGGTGTTACCGCGACCGTCGACGGGCAGACCGTCAAGATGAAGGGGCCGAAGGGCCAGCTTCAGTTCGTCGTCCATGACGACGTCGAGGTGAAGCTCGAGAACGGCCAGGTCAAGGTGAACCCGCGGGTCGAGACCAACCGCGCGCGGGCGCTGTACGGTACCGCTCGCGCCCAGGTCGCGAATCTGGTCGAAGGCGTCACCAAGGGCTTCGAGAAGAAGCTCGAAATCACCGGCGTCGGTTACCGCGCCGCGATGCAGGGCAAGAACCTGCAGCTCGCGCTCGGCTACAGCCACGACGTGGTCTATGCGATCCCGGAAGGGATCACGATCACCGTGCCGAAGCCGACCGAGATCACGGTGACCGGCAGCGACATCCAGCGCGTCGGCCAGGTCGCGGCCGAAATCCGCGCCTATCGCCCGCCGGAGCCCTACAAGGGCAAGGGCGTCAAGTATGTTGGCGAATTCATCTTCCGCAAGGAAGGCAAGAAGAAGTAACGGAGCCGGTCATGTCGAAAGCCAAGGTTACGAATGCCCGGCGCAAGCGGAGTGTGCGGCTCAAGTTGCGCCGCTCCGGTGGCGGCCGTCCGCGTCTGTCGGTGTTCCGCTCGTCCAAGCACATCTACGCCCAGGTCATTGACGACCTGAAGGGCGAGACGCTGGCCTCTGCCTCCTCGCTCGAGAAGTCGATGCGCGACGGCGGCAAGACCGGCGCCGACATCGATGCGGCGAAGGCGGTCGGCAAGCTGCTGGCCGAGCGCGCCGCGGAGAAGGGCGTCAAGGAAGTCGTGTTTGATCGCGGCAGCTACCTCTACCACGGGCGCGTCAAGGCTCTTGCCGACGCAGCGCGTGAGAGCGGGCTGAGCTTCTAACAGAATTTGAGGATTGAGGCGTAAGCCTCTGAAGGATTGGAAAAATGGCAGAACGCGAACAACGTGGTGGACGCGATCAACGCGGCGGCGGACGTGACCGCCAGCAGCGCGAGGAGCGCGATAGCGAGTTCGTCGACAAGCTGGTCCACATCAACCGCGTGGCCAAGGTCGTCAAGGGCGGCAAGCGCTTTGGTTTCGCAGCGCTGGTCGTGATCGGCGACCAGAAGGGCCGCGCCGGTTTCGGTCACGGCAAGGCGCGCGAAGTGCCTGAGGCGATCCGCAAGGCGACTGAATCCGCCAAGCGCAATTTGACCCGCGTCTCGCTGCGCGAGGGCCGCACGCTGCACCACGACATCGCCGGCCGTCATGGCGCGGGCCGTGTCTACCTGCGCGCCGCGCCGGCCGGTACCGGCATCATCGCCGGCGGTCCGATGCGCGCCGTGTTCGAGACGCTCGGCGTCCAGGACGTGGTGGCGAAGTCGATCGGCTCGTCGAACCCCTACAACATGGTGCGCGCGACCTTCGATGCGCTGAAGCACCAGGATTCGCCGCGTTCGGTCGCAGCCCGCCGCAACATCAAGGTGTCCACTCTGCAGTCCCGCCGCATCGGTGGCGATGCCGAGGCGGCTGCGGACTAACGCAAGCTTTTCGGAGTAGACCACGATGGCCAAGGCCAGCAAGACGATCAAGCTTGAGCAGACCGGCAGCGCGATCCGCCGCCACCACTCGCAGCGCTCGACGCTGATCGGGCTCAAGCTCAACAAGATCGGCCGTACCAGCGAACTGCCGGATACCCCGGCGGTCCGCGGCATGATCGAGAAGGTTCACCATCTCGTCCGCATCGTCGACGAGAAGTAGGCAAGTGCGCGTGATCCCGGGAACCGGCTAGCGGTTTTCGGCCGAGATCATGCGCAAGAAACAAGGAGAAGGGCGATGAAGCTCAGCGATATCGCCGACAACGCCGGCTCGCGCAAGAAGCGCATGCGCGTCGGCCGTGGCATCGGTTCGGGCAAGGGCAAGCAGTCCGGCCGCGGCGGCAAGGGCCAGACCGCGCGTTCGGGCGTGCGCATCAAGGGTTTCGAAGGCGGCCAGATGCCGATGCATCGCCGTCTGCCCAAGCGCGGCTTCAACAACATCTTCCGCATCGAGTTCGCCGAGATCAATCTCGACCGGCTCCAGGAAGCGGTCGATGCCAAGAAGATCGACACCGGCAGCGTCGTGAACGTCGAGGCCCTGGTGAAGGCCGGCGTGCTGCGCCGCGCCAAGGGCGGCCTGCGGCTGCTCGGCCGTGGCGAGCTCAAGGCCAAGCTCAACATCGAAGTGCATGGCGCCTCGAAGACCGCGATTGAGGCGGTCGAGAAGGCCGGCGGCTCGGTGAAGATCCTCGCCCCTGCCAAGGAAGAAGGCGAGGCGGCGTAACAACTGCGTCATTGGCCCGCGGCTCGCGGGCCTTTACGCATGCGGGACGTGGACTTATCGAAGCCGAGCACCAGATAATGTCCGGCGTCCGCTAACTAAGCCCGGCCGCGGGTATGACGGCGCACAAGGCGGCGGGAGAAAGTCCAAGATGGCCTCAGCAGCGGAACAACTGGCAGCCAACCTCAATTTCGGCGCGTTTGCCAAGGCCGACGAGCTCAAGAAGCGCATCTGGTTCACCCTGGGTGCGCTGCTGGTTTACCGGCTCGGCACCTACATCCCGCTGCCCGGCATCGATCCCAACATCTGGGAGCAGGTGTTCCGTTCGCAGGCGGGCGGCATCCTCGGCATGTTCAACATGTTCGCCGGCGGCGGCATCCACCGCATGGCGATCTTCGCGCTGAACATCATGCCGTACATCTCGGCCTCGATCATCATTCAGCTTCTGACCACCGTCTCGCCCCAGCTCGAGGCGCTGAAGAAGGAAGGCGAGGCGGGCCGCAAGACGCTGAACCAGTACACCCGCTATCTCACCGTGATCCTGGCCGCGTTCCAGTCCTATGGCATCGCGGTCGGTCTCGAAGGCGCCGGCAATGTCGTCAGCGACCCCGGCCTGTTCTTCCGTCTCTCCACCGCGATCACGCTGACCGGCGGCACCATGTTCCTGATGTGGCTGGGCGAGCAGATCACCTCGCGCGGCATCGGCAACGGCATCTCGCTGATCATCCTGTCCGGCATCGTCGCCGAGCTGCCGGCGGCGCTCGCCAACATGCTCGAGCTCGGCCGTCAGGGCGCGATGTCGACCGGCCTGATCCTCGTCGTCATCATCATGGCGGTCGCCGTGATCGCCTTCATCGTGTTCATGGAGCGGGCGCAGCGCCGGTTGCTGATCCAGTATCCGAAGCGCCAGGTCGGCAACAAGATGTTCGAGGGCCAGTCCTCGCATCTGCCGCTCAAGCTCAACACCTCGGGCGTGATCCCGCCGATCTTCGCGTCCTCGCTGCTGCTGCTGCCGACAACGGTGGCCAACTTCAACGCGGGCAGCGGGCCGGAGTGGTTCCAGTGGATCACCACCCAGCTCGGCCACGGCCGTCCGCTGTTCCTGATCCTCTATCTCGCGCTGATCGTGTTCTTC
This sequence comes from Bradyrhizobium sp. P5_C11_2, assembly GCF_054049755.1. Taxonomy (NCBI): domain Bacteria; kingdom Pseudomonadati; phylum Pseudomonadota; class Alphaproteobacteria; order Hyphomicrobiales; family Nitrobacteraceae; genus Bradyrhizobium; species Bradyrhizobium sp. P5_C11_2. The sequence goes on along the minus strand of NZ_JBFULT010000046.1, from coordinate 18,412 downwards.
GCGTTCTTCTACACCGCGATCGTGTTCAACCCGACCGAGACTGCGGACAATCTGAAGAAGCACGGCGGCTTCATTCCGGGCATCCGTCCCGGCGAGCGCACCGCGGAATATATCGACTACGTGCTGTCGCGCGTCACCGTGCTCGGCGCGATCTATCTGGCGATCGTCTGCTTGATTCCCGAAATCCTGATCTCCTACGCCTCGGTGCCGTTCTACTTCGGCGGCACGTCGCTGCTGATCGTCGTCAGCGTCACCATGGACACGGTGGCGCAGGTGCAGGGCTATCTGCTCGCCCATCAGTACGAGGGCCTGATCCGGAAGTCGAAGCTGCGGGGCCGCCGCAGGTAGAGTTCCATCGCATATGACGACCGAGCTCGCGCGCCGCATCGCTATCACGATCGGCGCGCTGCTTCTTTTCAGGCTCGGCACGCAGATCCCGATCGCGGGACTGGATGTTTCGCGCCTCTCCTCGTTACCCAGCTTGAACGGCCGCCTTTCGCTCTTTGCGCTCGGCCTCATTCCCTATCTGACCGCGGCGATCTTTGTCCGGTTGCTGTCGGTGGTGTGGCGCGGCCTTAGTTCGCTGGAGCGGTCGGGCGAGGACGGCCGGCGAAAAGTCGCCCGCGCCACGCTCGTGCTCACGCTGGCTCTTGCTGCCTTTCAGGCCTACGGCATCGCCTCCGCGCTGACTTCCATTCCGGAGCTCGTCAGGAATCCGGACGGCTGGTTCATGATGACGGCGACAGCCTCGATGGTTGGTGGCGTCTTCGTGCTGGTGTGGCTGAGCGAACAGATTACCCGCTACGGCATTGGCAACGGCCTGGCGCTGATCCTGAGTGTCGGCATACTCGTCTCCCTGCCGCGAGACGTCGCCGGCATCGCAGATGTCGTGCGGAGCGGGGCGGTCTCTGGCAATCTCGTATTCATCCACGCTGTGTTCTGGGTCGTGACCGTCGCCGTCATCGTGCTCGTCGAAGGCGCGCGGCGAAATGTGCGAGTCGAGTTCGGTGCGCTCAATGTCGGCGTACGGCAATTGCCGACGCGCGCCGGCGTGCTGCCGATCAAGCTCAACAGCGCCGGGTTCCTGATTCCAGTCACCGTGGCTCCGTGGATCTTCTTCCTGCCGCTGGCCTTTGCGGGGTTCTTCCTGGGAGGCGATCATCCCCTGGTCGCCGCAGCCCACCGGCACCTCCAGTTGGGGCAGCCGGCGCACATGATCCTCGTGTCGATCGCCGTGTTCGCGCTTGCCTTCGTCTACACTGCCTATGTCCTCGATCCCGAACAGACGGCAAAATCCCTAGTGGCTCGCGACGGCACAATTCCCGGCGTCGCGTCCGGCGAAGCCACGGCCGACTATCTCGATCGCGTCGTGTCATTGACGACGGTCGTCGGAGCCGTCTACCTGACTGCGCTGCAGCTGATTCCAGAGGTCTTCGAGCTTTACGGGATCGGTCTGCCTTATAGTATGGTCGTCGATGGCGGTGCGGCGCTGGTTGTCGTCTGCACTGTTCTTGATATCAAAACACAGGTGCGCGACGTATCGCTCACCAATCCGGGGGGCGTACGCCGATGAGAATTATACTTCTGGGACCGCCGGGGTCGGGCAAGGGGACCCAGGCGCAGCTGCTGGTGCAGCGCTATGGCATCGTCCAGCTCTCGACCGGTGAGATGTTGCGCGCGGCCGTTGCGGCCGGAACGCCGGTCGGGCTGAAGGCCAAGGAGATCATGGCCAGTGGCGGTCTCGTKCCCGACGACGTCGTGGTCGGAATCATCTCCGACCGGATCGACCAGCCGGACGCCAAAAACGGTTTCATCCTCGACGGATTTCCGCGCACCGTGCCGCAGGCCGAAGCCCTGGATGAGCTCTTGAAGCACAAGCACATGAAGCTCGATGCGGTGATTGAGCTTCGCGTCAACGAGAGCGCGCTTTTGAGTCGCGTCGAGACCCGCGTGGCCCAGATGCGGGAGCGCGGCGAGGAGGTCCGGGTCGACGACACGCCGGAGGTGCTGACCAAGCGACTCGCCAGCTACCGCAGCCTGACGGAACCGCTGATTCACTACTATTCCGAGCGGCGGAAGCTCTCGACCATCGACGGCATGATGGCCATCGACGAGGTGACCCGCGCCATCCACCGCCTCCTGCTGGCGCTCGGAGCGATCGAGCCGAAGACGCATGCCAGAAGTGCGGCCAAGGCGGYGCCCGCCAAGAAGGGGGCTAAGAAGGCCAAGGCAGCCAGGACGGCAGCCAAAAAGCCGGCGAAAACGGCCAAAAAGGCTGCCAAATCCGCCAAAAAGGCGGCCAAGACCGCCGTGAAGGGGGCCAAGAAGGCAGCGAAGAAGGCCGTCAAGAAGGCAGCCAAAAAGGCCGCCAAGAAGGCTGTCAAAAAGGGTGCCAAAAAGGCCCCAAAAAAGGTCACGAAAAAGCGAGCTAAACGCTAGCAGCGGTTGACGAAAGCCCCCTGAATCCCTTAATAAGCCCCGCATCCAAGTCGGATAGTTTCAGACGATGCCGGGCCCCAGGAAGACCGGGGGTGGGCGTCGTGTTCGCGTTTGTGAACACCTGCCCGAGAACACAAGCACTTAAAGCCTGGTCCTGACGAGGATCGGCAACAGGAGAGAAGGCCTTGGCCCGTATTGCCGGCGTGAACATTCCCACCAACAAGCGCGTGCTCATCGCGCTCCAGTACATCCATGGCATCGGTCAGAAGATCGCCGGGGAGATCCTGGAAAAGGTGAAGATCCCCGAAGACCGTCGCGTCAATCAGCTCAGCGACGCCGAAGTGCTCCAGATCCGCGAAGTGATCGACCGCGACTATCTCGTCGAGGGCGACCTGCGTCGTGAGGTCGGCATCAACATCAAGCGTCTGATGGACCTCGGCTGCTATCGCGGCCTGCGCCATCGTCGCGGTCTGCCGGTGCGCGGCCAGCGTACCCACACCAATGCGCGTACGCGCAAGGGTCCGGCCAAGGCCATCGCCGGCAAGAAGAAGTAAGTTTTCGAATCCAATCGCGGCGTGTGGCGACAGGGGATGACCCGTTCGCCACGCGCCTTTCGTTCCACAGGTGTAGCCGCTGGCATTACGGCGGCGTTTGAGATCTCCAGGAAAGGTACTCTATGGGCAAGGAAGCCACCCGCGTTCGTCGTCGTGAGCGCAAGAACATCGCCTCCGGCGTCGCGCACGTGAACTCGTCGTTCAACAACACGACCATCACCATCACCGACGCGCAGGGCAACACCATTGCCTGGTCCTCCGCCGGCACGATGGGCTTCAAGGGCTCGCGCAAGTCGACCCCCTATGCCGCGCAGGTTGCCGCCGAAGACGTGTCCAAGAAGGCGCAGGAGCACGGCATGCGCACGCTGGAAGTCGAAGTCGCCGGTCCCGGTTCGGGCCGTGAGTCGGCACTCCGCGCGCTTCAGGCCGCGGGCTTCACCGTCACCTCGATCCGCGACGTGACCACGATCCCGCACAACGGTTGCCGTCCCCGCAAGCGTCGGCGCGTTTGATACGAGGTCGCGGACGCCATTGTCGTCCGCGATGACTTTTCTAAGAAGCCGCGGGTGCGACCCGCGGCCTTTCTCCAACGCCAGTGTCTGCAACGGCAGTTCGACTGGCCTGTATGGGTGAAACAGTGACGATCCAGAAAAATTGGCAAGAACTGATTCGGCCGAACAAGCTCCAGGTGACCCCCGGTAGCGATCCGGTCCGCTTTGCGACCATCGTCGCCGAGCCGCTCGAGCGCGGCTTCGGCCAGACGCTCGGCAACGCGCTGCGGCGCATCCTGCTGTCCTCGCTGCAGGGCGCGGCGGTGCAGTCGGTGCACATCGACGGCGTGCTGCACGAGTTCTCCTCGATCGCGGGCGTCCGTGAGGACGTCACCGACATCGTGCTCAACATCAAGGACATCTCGATCAAGATGCAGGGCGAAGGCCCCAAGCGCATGGTCGTCAAGAAGTCCGGTCCGGGCGTCGTCACCGCCGGCGACATCCAGACCGTCGGCGACGTCGTGGTGCTCAATCCGGACCTGCAGATCTGCACGCTGGACGAGGGCGCCGAGATCCGCATGGAGTTCACGGTCGCGACCGGCAAGGGCTATGTCCCGGCCGAGCGCAACCGCCCCGAGGACGCGCCGATCGGCCTGATCCCGGTCGACAGCCTGTTCTCGCCGGTCCGCAAGGTCTCCTACAAGGTCGAGAACACCCGCGAGGGCCAGATCCTCGACTACGACAAGCTGACCATGACGATCGAGACCAACGGCGCGATCTCGCCGGATGACTCGGTGGCTTACGCCGCCCGCATCCTCCAGGATCAGCTCAACGTGTTCGTCAATTTCGAAGAGCCGCGCAAGGAAGTCGCCCAGGAGATCATCCCGGACCTCGCCTTCAACCCGGCCTTCCTCAAGAAGGTGGACGAGCTCGAGCTGTCGGTGCGTTCGGCCAACTGCTTGAAGAACGACAACATCGTCTACATCGGCGACCTCGTGCAGAAGTCGGAAGCGGAAATGCTCCGCACCCCGAACTTCGGCCGCAAGTCGCTGAACGAGATCAAGGAAGTGCTGGCCCAGATGGGTCTGCACCTCGGCATGGAAGTGCCGGGCTGGCCGCCGGAGAACATCGACGAGCTCGCCAAGCGCTTCGAGGATCACTACTAAGCTTTTGTCGTTCCGGGGCGATGCGACAGCATCGAACCCGGGACCTCGAGATTCCGGGTTCGGCTCTGCGAGCCGCCCCGGAATGACGACCGGGCGAACGCAGGCAGCCCACCTGAGCAACATGTCCGACGAACCGTCGCGGCAGTTTTTACGTAAGGAATAGACACATGCGTCACGGCAAGGTTCATCGGAAGCTCAACCGCACCGCCGAGCATCGCAAGGCGATGTTCGCCAACATGTGCGCCTCGCTGATCAAGCACGAGCAGATCGTCACCACGCTGCCGAAGGCCAAGGAACTGCGTCCGATCGTCGAGAAGCTCGTCACCCTCGGCAAGAAGGGCGGCCTGGCCATGCGCCGCCAGGCGATCTCGGAGATGCGCGACAAGGATCAGGTCAGGAAGCTCTTCGACACGCTCGCCACCCGCTACAAGGACCGCCAGGGCGGCTACACCCGCATCATCAAGGCCGGCTTCCGCTACGGCGACAACGCGCCGATGGCCGTGATCGAGTTCGTCGACCGCGACGTCGATGCCAAGGGCCAGGACTCCGGCCCGGTGCAGGAAAAGGAAGCCGACGCGGCGTAAGCCGTTTCAGCAGGTACGGAATTGAAAGCGGCGCCCTCGGGCGCCGCTTTTGTTTTGGGGCTGGCGAAGATCCGACAGACTATTCTTCCTTGATCCCCGCCCTTTGCGCGATCTCCTTCATCTCGGCGGTCTCCTTGCCGATGGCTCCTGCCCAATCGCTGTAGCGCATGAAGCCCGGTTCGAAGCCGACCTTGGTGAAGCGCTCGATGACGGAAGGGCTGTTGATGATCTCCTCCAGCGTCGCCGACAGCTTGTCGCGAACGGCCGGCGGCAGCCCTTTGGGCGCGACCACCGCGCCCCAGGACGCGAAGTCGATGTTGCCATAGCCGAGTTCGGCGAGCGTCGGCACGTCGGGCAGGTAGGGCGTGCGCTTGCCGGAGAACACCGCGAGCACCTTGACGGTGCCCGCCTCGATCTGCGGCTTCACGGCGATCACGGTGTCGACGTGGTACTGAATGTGCTTGCCGATGAGGTCGTTCATCGCCGGGGCACTACCCTTGTAGGGCARGTGGACCATCTTGACCCCGGCACTCGACTTGAACAGCTCGCCGGCGAAATGCGAGACGGTCGCGACGCCGAACGATGCGAGCGACAGCTTGTCGGGATTGGCCTTCGCCTCGGCGACGAGCGAGGCCACGTCCTTGACCGGATTGTCGTTGTAGGTGACCAGCGCCAGCGTGATCTTGCCGACCTGGCCGAGCGGCTCGAAATCCTTGGCCGCGTCGTAAGGCACGCTTTCCTTCACGGCTGCCGGCAGCGTGAAGCTCGAGTTTGAGCTGAAGAACAGGGTGTATCCGTCAGGCGCCGAGCGCGCGACCTCCTTGGCCGCGATCGTGGTGCCGCCCCCGGGACGGTTCATGATGATCACGGGCTTGCCGAGCCGCGTCTCCAGTTCGCCGCCGATGATGCGCGCGACCACGTCGGAGGCGCCGCCCGGTGGGAAGGGGACGATCAATTGCAACGATTTCTCCGGATAGACCGCTTGAGCCGGCGCGGGCGAATTAGCCCCCATCAAGCCGACCAGTCCGAGGATAATCGTGAGAGCCGTACGCTTCATCGCATAGTTCTTCCGTGTTCACATGAGTAGCCGTGCTGCTAGCAATAATCGTTCCAGCCGCGGTTCAGGCAGGGTGTCTACGTTGTCGCAGGAAAAGTGCCAGGCGTCTCACTGATTGGTGAGCGCCGATTGCGGCCCGATCCGCCGCGCCCGATATCCCATTATCGATCCGATGGAGATACTACATGAACATAGACCTTTCCGGAAAAACTGCCCTCGTGACCGGCTCGACCGCCGGCATCGGCCACGCCATTGCAAAAGGCCTTGCCGGCTCGGGCGCGAGCGTGGTGATCAACGGCCGTGGCCAGGACAAGGTCGATGCGGCCGTACGCAAGCTGGAAGGCGCGGGGGCTAAGGTTCGCGGCATCGCCGCCGACGTCTCGACCGCTGCAGGCTGCAAGGCGCTGGTGGCGGCGCTGCCGGAGGTCGACATCCTCATCAACAATGCCGGCATCTTCGAGCCTAAGGAGTTTTTCGACATCCCGGACGAGGACTGGACGCGTTTCTTCGAGGTCAACGTGATGAGCGGCGTGCGGCTGTCGCGCGCATACATGAAGGGCATGCTCAAGCGCAACTGGGGCCGTGTCGTCTTCATCTCATCCGAGTCCGGGCTCAACATTCCCGTCGAGATGGTTCACTACGGCATGACCAAGACCGCCCAGCTCTCGGTCGCGCGCGGGCTGGCGCAGCTCACCCGCGGCACCGGCGTCACGGTCAATTCGGTGCTGCCGGGTCCGACCATGTCGGAAGGCGTCGAGACCTTCGTCAAAGATCTCGCCAAGCAGAACGGCCAGTCGGTGGATGAAGCCGCGGCCAATTTCGTCAAGCAGCATCGCCCGAGCTCGTTGTTGCAGCGCTTTGCCAGCGTCGACGAGATTGCCAATATGGTGGTCTATGTTGCGTCGAAGGAGGCGTCCGCGACCAATGGCGCGGCGCTGCGCGCGGAAGGCGGCATCGTCAATACCATCGCTTGAGGCGATGCGCATGCCAGCCTATGTGATCTCCGAGGTCGAGGTGCGCGATCAGGCGATGATGGAAGCCTATCGCGCGCTTGCGGCGCAGACTATCACGCGATATGGCGGCCGCTACCTCGCGCGCGGCGGTGCTGCCGAGGTGGTGGAGGGCGGCCCGCCGCCCAAGACCATCATCATCGTGGAATTTCCATCGATGGCGCGGGCACGCGAATGGTACGCCTCGGCCGAATATGCCGAGGCGCTGAAGCTGCGGCGGACGGCGCTGGAGCGGCGGCTGATGTTCGTCGAGGGTGTGACGCCGTAGCGAGTCTCGTCATGGCCGGGCTTGTCCCGGCCATCCACGCATCACCGCGTATGAGGATGGACGTGGATGCCCGGGTCAAGCCCGGGCATGACGGAGCCTTTGGCTGCTACCACCCCTCCAGCACGATCTTGCCGCGCGATTTGCCGCTCTCGAGCAACGCATGCGCGCGCTTGAGGTTGGCCGCGTTGATGGTGCCAAGGGTCTGGTCGAGCGTGGTGCGCAGCACGCCCTTGTCGATGAGGTCGGCGACGTCGTTGAGCAGATGATGCTGCGCGATCATGTCGGCGGTCTGGAACGAGGACCGCGTGAACATCGATTCCCAGTGCACCGAGATCGCCTTGCCCTTGAACGTGCTCGCGGCGAACTCCAGCGGATCGTCGATCAGGCCGAACTTGCCCTGCGGCGCCATGAACTCGGCGATCGCCTTGTAGTGCTGGTCGGTGAAGGTGAGGCTCGCCACCAGCGCGACCGGCGGCAGCTTGAGCTTCTCGATCTGCTCCTTCATCGGCTTGCCGTGGTCGATCACGGCATGCGCGCCGAGGTCGAGGCACCATTTTTGCGACTCCGGCCGCGTCGCGGTGGCGAGCACCGTCAGCCCGGTGAGGCGGCGGGCGAGCTGGATCAGGATCGAACCGACACCGCCGGCGCCGCCCGTGATCAGCAGCGTGCGCGGATCGACGCTCTTGCCGGGCACCGCGCCGAGGCGATCGAACAGCAGCTCCCATGCGGTAATGGAGGTGAGGGGGAGGGCGGCTGCCTGCGCGAACGACAGCCTCTTCGGCTTGTTGCCGACGATGCGCTCGTCGACCAGGTGGAATTCGGAGTTGGTGCCCTGGCGCAGGATCGAGCCGGCGTAAAACACCTCGTCGCCCGGCTTGAACAGCGTCACATCGGGCCCGACGGCATCGACCACGCCGGCTGCATCATAACCGAGGATCTTCACCTCGCCCTCGGGCGGAGCGGCGCGCTTGCGCACCTTGTAATCGACCGGATTGGCCGAGATCGCCTTCACGGCGACACGGATATCGCGCCCTTTGGGCTCGGGCTTTGCGGTCTCGAAATCGATCAGTGAATCCACATCCTCGATCGGAAGCGATTTTTTGTAGCCGATGGCCTTCATGGCTTGTCTTCTCCATCAGATGGCGCGCAGCTCGTGATGTGCGCCCGCCGCTGTAACTGTCCCGCTAGCGCCCATTTGGCAAGTACTGTAAATTGAGGGATATAGTCCCTGTTTGGATACTATTGGGAAAACACGCATGAAACGGCGCGACTTCACCCGTCGTCCCGGCTGCTCGGTCGAGGCGACGCTGGATCTGATCGACGGCAAGTGGAAGGGCGTGATCCTCTACCACCTCCAGGACGGCACCCAGCGCTTCGGCGAATTGCGCCGCCGGATGCCCGGCATCACCCAGCGCATGCTGACCAAGCAGCTTCGCGCGCTCGAGCAGGACAAGCTCGTCATCCGCAAGGTCTATGCTGAAGTGCCGCCGCGGGTGGAATATTGCCTCTCCGAGCTCGGCGAGAGCCTGCGGCCGGTCATCGATATTCTCAAGGCCTGGGGTGAGAGCCACCAGGAGCGGCTGTCCTGCGCGCCGGCGCCGGACGCGGAGCCGGCCAAGAAGCCAAAACGCGCGGCGTGATCGCAGAGAAGCGCGTGCCGCATTTTCGCTGCCGTCCCGGGCTCGCGCTTTCGCGCGCCCGGGACGACAAGTGAGTGGTGCGGAGGCAGATCGCCTCAGAACGCGAACTGCGTGCGCATCGCGATGGCGTCGTACTTCGAGCCGACATCGGCGGTGGAGACCGGCGAGGCCTGCTTCGACACCGTGCCATGCAGATAATCGAGCATGAAGCGGACGTTGCCGTTGACGTACCAGTTGAGCGCCAGCGTGTAGACCGTCTGCCGGCCGCCGGCGATGCCGTTGGCGGTCGCGAGCTGGTTGTTGAGGTCGACCGTCGAGAAGCGCCCCGCGATTTCCCACGCGCCCCAGCCGCCGCCGTCGAGCGAGAACGGGTGCGCCGGCTTCACGCCGGCATAGGCCGCGTTCGCCGCATTGTAGCTCCGGCCTTCGCCGGTCAGCACATAGCCGGCCTGCGCATAGCCGCCCTGGAATTTCAGGCTCGGTGCGCCGACCAGGGGCACGCTGGTGTTGGCGGTGCGGTCGATGTTGTACCAGAAGTACTCGCCTTGGACGATGAACGGCCCATAGGTCGCTGCCGCTTCGACGCTGTAGACCTGCGCGCCCGAGACGTTGGGGATCGCACCGGTCGAGACCAGCGCCGTCGGGTCGAGGCGCAATTCCGGCCGGTCGCTGAGCGTGAGCGTTTGCGTGTTGGCGATCAGGTTGCGCGGCGGCTGGATCAGCCACTCCGCGTCGGCGCCGATATGCACCGAGTAGTCCTTGCCGCTGATCGGGTTGCCGGCGATACGCGCCACCGCGCCATACTGCTCGCTCGTGCCCGCCGGCGCGGCGCTCGAAGCGGAGTGGATCGCGCCTGTCGCAGGTCCCGTGACGTAGCCGCCGATCCACAGCTGGTCGGTGAACCAGCGCGTGCCAACGGCGGAGCGGAAATCGCCCGCGGCAATGTTGGTGGCGATGATGCCGGACGAGGCGCGCTCCATGAACAGGGTGTCATTGGAGCTCGTGGCTTCATCGAGCGTGTAGGGCAGGTCCATGACGCCGATTTCGACGGCCATCTTGCCGCCGAACGGCTTCAGGCCGGTGTAGCTGAGATAGGCGTTCTCGATGCCGGAGACGGCGCCGCCGGGCAGCGATCCCGGAGCTGCGCCGCCAAATCCGTCGGACGCGCCGCCGAAATCGTAGATCAGCGCGTAATTCCAGTCGTCGAGGAATTTGCCGGTGACGCCGATGCGCGCGCGGCGGACGTTCTGGCCGCTGTCGAGCTTCTGCGGGACCGTGGCCGCGGTGTTGGGACGATAGTCGTAGCCACCGACATCGTAGTGCAAGCGGCTGGCGATCGCGACGCAGTTCGCCCCATCGGCGGTGCAAATGGTCGGCCGGTTGTTCGGCATCGTCACGACGACGCCGGACGCAGGCGCCGGCCCCTTGAGCGGGATCGCCGCGTTCGCATTGGCGACGACCGCCTTCGCCTCCGAGCGCGCCTCGGCCTTTGCTTCGGCCTTGGCTTCCGCTTTGGCCTTCGCCGTGGCCGCCGTGTTCGCGGCGGTCTGGCTCTGGAGCTTGTCGAGCTTCTGCTCCAGCAACTTCAATTGCTGCTTCAGCAGTGCGATCTCCTGTTCACTGCTGCTTGCCGATTGAGCCTGGGCCTGCGAGGCCGCCAGCGCGCCGGCGAGCCCAATCGCCGCGGCTGCAATTCTTGTCCTGCTCACGTCACGCCTCCATCATTTGACGAACTTCCCCAAGTCTTAGGCGGAGAGCCTAGGAACGATCGATGACTGCCCCGCGACGGCGCGCTTCGGTTGCTTGGTTCCCACTGGTGCAAATTCGCCGCAACCGAATCCACCACGGGATAGAATGCTGGATGGTGCGCGTCATGCCAATCTGTGGTGCCCGGCGGTTTGCGATTTCGCACGGAGGCTTGCATTCCGGTGACACCCGGAAGGGGGTGAATATTGCCGTCTGGCGCCCTTCTATTGGCGGGCGAAGGCGCCTATATTCCGGCGTCTTTTCCGAGAGGTAGGAATGTTTCGATCGACCCGGACCGCCGTCGTCACGGCATTGTGCATAGCGTTTTCGGCCCACTTCAATCCGGCTGCTGCGCAGGACCGCCGTGTCCCGTCGTCGCCGGCCGAGCTGCGGCTGTCCTATGCGCCGATCGTGCAGCGGGTGCAGCCGGCGGTGGTCAACGTCTATGCCGCCAAGGTGGTGCAGAACCGCAATCCGCTGCTCGATGACCCGATCTTCCGCCGCTTCTTCGGCGTGCCGGGCCAGCAGCCCGAGCAGATGCAGCGCTCGCTCGGCTCCGGCGTCATCGTCGATGCCTCCGGTCTCGTCGTCACCAACGTCCACGTCATCGAGGGCGCCGACCAGGTCAAGGTGTCGCTGTCGGACAAGCGCGAGTTCGAGGCCGAGATCCTGCTGAAGGATCCGCGCACCGACCTCGCGGTGCTGCGCCTCAAGGACACCAAGGAAAAATTCCCCACCCTCGACTTCACCAACTCCGACGAGCTTCTGGTCGGCGACGTCGTGCTCGCGATCGGCAATCCCTTCGGCGTGGGGCAGACCGTGACCCACGGCATCATCTCCGCGCTCGCGCGCACGCAGGTCGGCATCACCGACTACCAGTTCTTCATCCAGACCGATGCGGCGATCAATCCAGGCAATTCGGGCGGTGCACTGGTCGACATGAGCGGCAAGCTCGCCGGCATCAACACCGCGATCTATTCGCGCTCCGGCGGCTCGCAGGGCATCGGCTTCGCGATCCCCGCCAACATGGTCCGCGTCGTCGTCGCCTCCGCCAAGGGCGGCGGCAAGGCCGTGAAGCGGCCATGGCTGGGTGCGCGGCTGCAGGCGGTGACGCCCGACATCGCCGAGAGCCTCGGCCTGCGCTCGCCGACCGGCGCGCTGGTCGCAAGCGTGGTCGCCAACGGTCCCGCCGCAAAGGCCGGGCTGAAATCCTCCGACCTGATTGTCACGATCGACGGCCAGACCGTGGACGATCCCAATGCCTTCGACTATCGCTTCGCCACCCGTCCGCTCGGCGGCACCGCGCAGATCGACGTGCAGCGCGGCGGCAAGCCGGTCAAGCTGACGGTGGCGCTGGAGACGGCGCCCGACACCGGCCGCAACGAGCTCGTCATCACCGCCCGCTCGCCGTTCCAGGGCGCAAAGGTCTCGACCATCACCCCGGCGGTCGCCGACGAGCTGCATCTCGACGCCGACACCGAAGGTGTCGTGATCACCGATATCGGCGGCGATACTGCGGCTGCGAATGTCGGCTTCCAGAAGGGCGACGTCATTCTGTCGGTCAACAACCAGAAGATCAGCAAGACCGGCGACATCRAGAAAGCGGCCGGTGAACGCCAGCGGATCTGGCGCATTACGCTGGTGCGCGGCGGCCAGCAGATCAACGTCACGCTCGGCGGATGAGTCCAAAGCGACCACAGGAGACGCCGACTCTCTTTGCCGCGGCGGGGCTCGACCACGACGCTCCGCATCCGCTGCCGGACCGCCTGCGTCCGCGTGCATTGTCTGAGGTCGTCGGCCAGGACCATATTCTCGGGCCCGACGGCGCGCTGACGCGCATGCTGGAGACGCGTACGCTGGGCTCGCTGGTGTTCTGGGGCCCGCCCGGCACCGGCAAGACCACGGTGGCGCGGCTGCTCGCGGATGCGACCGACCTGCATTTCGAGCAGATCTCCGCGGTGTTTTCCGGCGTCGCCGATCTCAAGAAGGCCTTTGACGCCGCCCGCGCCCGCCGCGAGATGGGCAAGGGCACGTTGCTGTTCGTCGACGAGGTGCACCGCTTCAACCGCGCCCAGCAGGATTCGTTTCTGCCGGTGATGGAAGACGGCACGGTGGTGATGGTCGGCGCCACCACCGAAAACCCGTCCTTCGAGCTCAACGCGGCGCTGCTGTCGCGCGCCCGCGTGCTGGTGTTTCGTTCGCTCGACGCAGACGCGATCGAAAAGCTGTTCGCGCATGCCGAGGCAGTCGAGGGCCGAAAGCTGCCGCTCGATGCCGAGGCGCGCGCCGTGCTGGTGCGCATGGCCGACGGCGACGGAAGGGCATCGCTGACGCTCGCCGAAGAGGTCTGGCGTTCGGCGCGGGCGGATGAGATTTTCAATGCCGCGCAGTTGCAGGATATCCTGCAGCGCCGTGCGCCGATCTACGACAAGTCGGCCGACGGCCATTACAACCTGATCTCGGCGCTGCATAAGTCGGTGCGTGGCTCCGATCCCGATGCCGCGCTGTATTATCTCGCGCGCATGCTCGATGCCGGCGAGGACCCGCTGTTCCTGGCCCGCCGCGTCGTCCGCATGGCGGTCGAGGACATCGGGCTCGCCGACCCGCAGGCGCTCGTCATCGCCAATGCCGCGAAGGACGCCTTCGACTTCCTCGGCCATCCCGAAGGCGAACTCGCCATCGCGCAGGCCGTGGTCTATCTCGCCACCGCCCCGAAATCGAACGCGGTCTACACCGCCTTCGGCACGGCGATGCAGGTCGCCAAACAGGCCGGCTCGCTGCTGCCGCCCAAGCACATCCTCAATTCGCCGACCAAGCTGATGAAGTCGGAGGGCTACGGCTCCGGCTACGCATATGACCACGATACCGCCGACGCCTTTTCGGGGCAGGACTACTTTCCGGAAGCCCTGGGCCGGCAGACCTTCTACGACCCGCCCGAGCGCGGTTTTGAGCGGGAGATCCGGAAGCGGCTGGATTACTGGGCGAAGCTGCGCAAGGAGCGGGGCGGAAAATAGGGCTTCTGAAACCAGCAGCATGAGTACATTTACGGTTTACGTAACACGTAAATCTTGCTACTCGGCTGAGGAAATCCCATGCCTCATACATCGACACATCCCGGCGAGCATCTTGCCGAAGAGCTGCGAGAGCTCGGCATAACGGCCGCGGAGCTGGCGCGTCAGATCGATGTGCCAGTGAATCGCATCACCGGCATCATCAACGGGCAGCGCGGCATTACCGCGGATACGGCGCTGCGTCTTGGTCATTGGTTCGGTACGAGCCCGCAATTCTGGATGAACCTGCAACAGCAATATGAGCTGCGGCTGGCCGAGAAAGAGGTGGGCGCGCAGGTTGCGTCGCTGCCCCGCCGCGCCAACGCGCAGTCGACACGAAAGCTTGGAAAAACCGCATGAGCCGCCGCATCAAGAGAATGAACCCAAAGCCTCGCGAGCGCGACGAGCGCAAGGAGGGGCGTCCGTTCAAGGCGCGCGGTGCGTCAAAGGCCGGCCCGCGGCCGGGCGGCAAGCCCGGCAGCCAGCCGCCGCGCTTTGCGGCCGAGCGCGCCGAGCGGCGCGCGCCTAAAACGGCGCCGGAAACGCCCGCGCCGGCAAAACCCGTCGAGGCGCTGCTGCCGACCAAGGTGCAGACGGTCAAGGTCACGGCGGACGAGAACAACATGCGCGTCGACCGCTTTCTGGAAGCGCGCTTTCCCGGCCTGTCGTTCTCCCACATCCAGCGCGTCGTGCGCAAAGGCGAGCTGCGCGTCGACGGCAAGCGGGTCGACAGCAAGGATCGTCTGGAAGAGGGCCAGAGCGTCCGTATTCCGCCCTTGAAGCTCGATACGCCGAAAGCGCCGAGTGCGCTCTCGGAAGCCGCGCAAAAAACGCTCCAGACGCTGAAGGAGATGACGATCTACGAGGATGACGACGTCCTCGTGCTGAACAAGCCGGCCGGCCTTGCCGTGCAGGGCGGCTCGGGCATGACGCGGCACATCGACCAGATGCTGGAGGTGATGCGCGACGCCAAGGGCCAGAAGCCGCGCCTGGTGCACCGCATCGACAGGGAGACATCGGGCTGTCTGCTGGTCGCGAAGACACGCTTCGCCGCAAGCCATCTGACCGGCGCGTTCCGCTCGCGGTCGGCGCGTAAAACCTATTGGGCGCTGGTGCCGGGCCTGCCGAAGCCGAAGCAGGGCCGCATCTCGACCTTCCTTGCCAAAGAGGAGAGCGAAGACGACACCATCATGCGCATCGCCGCGCATGGCGACGAGGGCGCGAGCCATGCGGTGACCTATTACGCGGTGGTCGAGACCGCCGGCAACAAGCTCACCTGGGTGTCGCTGAAGCCTGTCACTGGCCGCACGCACCAGCTCCGCGCGCACATGGAGCACATCGGCCACCCCATCATCGGCGATCCCAAATATTTCAACATCGAGAACTGGTCGCTGCCGGGCGGGCTGCAAAACCGGCTGCATCTGCTCGCGCGCCGGATCGTGATCCCGCATCCGCGCGGCGGCGTGATCGACGCCACGGCGCCGTTGCCGCCGCACATGCAGCAATCGTGGAACCTGCTCGGGCTCGATGCGAGCCGGTTCGATCCGATCGAGAACGCGCCTGAGGAGTAGGGGTTTCCGCGATGTCGTCCCGGCGAAGGCCGGGACCCATACCGCGGAATCTATCCGGAGCGTGCGGTGTTCGTACCGGCGAACGATTTCCAACTGCTGGCCTTCGCCAAAGTTCTGCTGCGGAGTATGGGTCCCGGCCTTCGCCGGCCTTCGCCGGGACGACGCCCGTGGTTGTGTCGCCGTCCACACACCCCCACTCAATTCCGAAACTGCTCCAGGAACATCCGCAAGGAGTCATGCGGGCTCTCGACGTCCGTGATCAGCCAGCCCTCGGGACCGTTCACCTGCCGGCCGCGATTGTCGAAATTCGCCGCGACATAGGTCTTGTCATATTGCTTGCGGACGACCGCGATCGCGACCGGGCCGAGCTTCCAGGTCGGGCTCTGCACCAGGAAATCGTAGGGCTCGACCCTTGGCGCGGACCACACCTTGCGCAGGCTGGGATCGAAGAATTGCCGGGCGGTCACAGCGTCGCGCGGCAGGCCCTTTGACAGCTCCGGTGCGCCTGCGCCGTAATGGGCATAGACGTTGCGGACCAGCGATTCCGGGGTGMGAAAGCCGGCCTCGGCCGCGGCCAGCCAGAGCCCGGCGAACATGGCCATAAGGCCCCCAAGTTCCCTCATGCCTCCGCTCGCTTTATCGGCTACCGGATTTATCTTACAAGCCTAGCATTGAGCGACCGGGGCCGAAAACCGCATGCGTGAATTGTTCGATGAAGCCGCGGGGCAGTCGCCCCTCGACCCGCAGGAGGCGGTCCGCCAGGCCTCGCGCGTGCCGTTGCGCAAGCGCTTCTACAAGGAAGTGGGGGTGGCCGAGGCCGAGGGCGGTTTCGCCATCACGCTCGACGGCAAGCCGATCCGGACGCCCACCGGGCGCCAGGTGGCGATCCCCTCGCGAGATCTCGCCGATGCGGTGGCCGCGGAATGGGCGGATCAGAAAGAGACGCTCAATCCCGTCACCATGCCGCTGACGCGGATCGCCAACAGCGTGGTCGAGGGTGTCGTGGATCGCGTCGAACTCGTGGCCGACGATCTCGCAAAATACTTCGAGTCCGACCTGTTGTTCTATCGCGCCGGCCACCCGGAGGGGCTGGTGGCCCGCGAGGCCGCGCATTGGGATCCCGTGCTGTTCTGGGCCGCCGAGACGCTGGGGGCGCATTTCATCCTGTCCGAGGGCATCATGCATGTGAAGCAGCCCGACGAGGCGGTCGCGGCGGCACGCGCTGCGCTGCCCGGAGATCCCTGGTCGGTCGCGGCGCTCCACGTGGTCACGACGCTCACCGGCTCGGCGCTGCTGGCGCTGGCGCTGGCCCACGGCGTGCGCGACGCCGACCAGGTCTGGGCGGCAGCCTATGTCGACGAGGACTGGAATGCCGAAAAGYGGGGGGTGGACGAGGAATCGACCGCCCGCCGCGCTGCCCGGCTGAGGGACTTCAAGGCTGCCGTCGCGATCCTGGCGGCGGTCAAGCCGCCCGCGGCCAAAGGTCCTTAACGAGAGGTTTACGACGCCGGCGTTAGGGTGGCCCGTGCTCCTGGGCCCCTGAGATGCCGACGCCGATAAGCTCGATCCTTCCCGTCAGCGCTGCCAGCCCCGTAGCTGATGCGGCGACGCCTGACCTCGTGCTTCAGGCCGGCAGCGTCGTCGACGCCAAGGTGATCGGCGTGCTCGCCGACAATCTGGTGCGAATCGCGATCGCCAACCTCTCCCTCGACGTGATGTCGGAGGTGGCGCTGACGCCGGGCCAGAATCTCCAGCTCGCGGTGTCGCAGAACGACGGCACGATCCGGCTCGCAATCGTCAACGGGGCAGGCGAGGCGGCCGCCGATCAGATCACGCTGACGCCGGGTGCGGCGTCGCTCGTGGACAGCCCGCCGCTTGCGCCGTCCGCGACCGCGGCCCGCAATCTCCTGACGCCGTCCGAGCAGGTGGCCGTGACAATGGCCTCGGCCGAGGCCGTGACCAAGCAGGGCAGTCAGGCGCCGCTGTTTGCCGATCTTGCTTCGGTTGTGACCGGCAGCAACCTGCCGGCGGGGCTGAAGCAGGCGATGCTGGATGTGATCGCGCAGCAGACGCCGCTCAATGCTGGACTCGACGGCGCCGATATCGAAACCGCCTTCCAGAAGTCGGGGCTCTTTCTCGAGGCATCGCTCGCCGCCGGCGCGCCGCTGTCGTCCGGCACGGTCCCGGACCTGAAGGCGGCGCTGCTTGTGCTGCGACAGACGCTGGCTGGGCTCGAGACCGGTGCGCCGCAGACGCCGGTAGCCGCGCTTTCAACGAGCGCTGCGGCAGCGTCGCAGGCAGCTCAAGTTGCCGGCGAGACAGCGCAGGCGGCATCGCCGTCGCCCGACGCGGAGATCGCCCAACCGGCGCAACTGCCACGCGGTGCTGCGCTTGCGGCTGCCGTGCTGGCAGACGTGGCGGGTGAAACGCTGCAGGCGCCGACACCGCGGACCATGTCTGCCGGCCTCGCCGCAAGCCTGCTGCAAGAGCTCACGCAAAACCTGCCGCGCATGACCGGCAATGTGCCGGGCTCCAACAAGGCGGTGCCTGACGGCCACGTCTTCGACACGGCCGCGCGCACGACCACGCCGCCGCCGTTCCGGGGCGCGCTGCCGTCGCCGCAATCCATTGCCTTGCCGTCGCTCACGCCGGATACGCCGCTCGCCGCGACCGTGCATCGCCTGCTCGACGGCATCGATGCCGCGATCGCGCGCCAGACCTTGCTGCAAGTCGCCTCGCTTCCCGATCGCGTCGATGCCAGCGGTCATCGCATCGACCCGGCCGTGGCGCAGTGGAATTTCGAGATTCCGTTCTTGACCCCGCAGGGGACCGCGAT
>NZ_JBFULT010000045.1:0-25048 GCF_054049755.1 Bradyrhizobium sp. P5_C11_2 | reverse complement strand
TCACCGTGGTCGACATGCGCGCCCGGCTCGGCCTGCCCAAGCCCGAGGACGGCAAGGTGCCGATGGCAGTCGGCGTCGACCTGCGCGGCGAATCCTACGGCCTCCTGATCGACCAGATCGGCGAGGTGCTGCGCCTGTCCGAGGACGGCAAGGAAGAAAACCCCGTCAACCTCGATCCCCGCATGGCCAAGCTCGCCGGCGGCGTCCACCGCCTCGACGGTCAGCTCATGGTCGTCCTCGACGTCGATCGCGTCCTCGAACTCAAGACCGAAGTGCAGATGGCTGCGTGAGCCAACGAAACATCGAAGCCGGAGAACCAAAATGAAGACATGTTTGGTGGTCGATGATTCCAGCGTCGTTCGCAAGATCGCGCGCCGGATCCTGGAAGGCCTGGAATTCGAAGTCACCGAGGCCGAAGACGGCTCGAAGGCGCTCGAGATCTGCCAGCGCAGCCTGCCCGACGCGGTGCTGCTCGACTGGAACATGCCGGTGATGGACGGCTTCGAGTTCATGGGCCACATGCGCCGCCTGCCCGGCGGCGACCAGCCCAAGGTCGTGTTCTGCACCACCGAGAACAACGTGGCTCATATCGCCCAAGCGCTCAGCGGCGGCGCCAACGAGTACATCATGAAGCCCTTCGACAAAGACATTATCGCCGACAAGTTTGCTGAGGTCGGCTTGATCCCGGTCGGACAAGCTATGGTCTGAGTGTGTCTGGCCCGAGTGGTCCGGCCCGAGTGTTCCCAGTACAGCTTCCGAGAGGCTATCCGTGACCCCGACCGAGTATGAGTATCTGCGTAAGTTCCTGAGGGATCATTCCGGGCTCGACCTGTCCGCAGACAAGCAATATCTGATCGAAAGCCGGTTGCTGCCGCTCGCCCGCAAGGCCGGACTCTCCGGCATCGGCGAGCTCGTGCAGAAGCTGCAAGGCGCGGGCGCGAGCGCGCTCGTCACCAACGTGGTCGAGGCCATGACCACCAACGAGACCTTCTTCTTCCGCGACAAGGTCCCGTTCGATCATTTCCGCGATACGATCATGCCCGAGGTCATCAAGGCCCGCGCCGGCCGCCGCAGCGTGCGCATCTGGTGCGCCGCCGGCTCGACCGGGCAGGAGCCTTATTCGCTGGCGATGAGCCTGAAGGAGATGGGTGCGGCCCTGACCGGCTGGCGCGTCGAGATCATCGCGACCGATCTGTCGCAGGAGGTGCTGGAGAAGGCCAAGGCCGGCATCTACAGCCAGTTCGAAGTGCAGCGCGGCCTGCCGATCCAGATGCTGATGAAATATTTCAAGCAGACCGGCGAGACCTGGCAGATCAATCCCGAGCTGCGCGCGATGATCCAGCACCGCCAGCTCAACCTGCTGCACGACTTCGCGCAGCTCGGCACCTTCGACGTCATCTTCTGCCGCAACGTGCTGATCTATTTCGACCAGGAGACCAAGATAAACATCTTCAACCGCCTGGCGCGACAGATCGAGCCCGACGGCTTCCTGGTGCTGGGTGCGGCCGAAACCGTGGTCGGATTGACCGATACGTTCAGGCCGATCCCGGAACGGCGCGGTCTCTACAAGCCGAACGATCCGCGTGCGGCGGCAACCAAGCCGGCTGTCGCCGGCTCGCCGCCGCGCATGGCGGCTGTGGCAGGACGATAGGCATGGCCGAGGATGGAAAGGGCGCGGAGCGCGTGACGTTCAGCCGCGGCTATGATGTCTGCATCATGGCCATCGACGGCACCTGGCGCCGCGACTGCAAGCTCAACGCGATCTCCGACACCGACGCCATCCTCACGGTGGAAGGTTCGATCCAGGGCTTGAACCTGAAAGAGTTCTTCCTGCTGTTGTCGTCCACTGGCCTTGCCTACCGCCGCTGCGAGCTGGTGCGCGTCAACGGCGCCGAGATGGACATCCAGTTCCTGCGCGGCAAGAACAGGAAGAAGCGCGGCGCGGCCGGCGGCCGTGACGAGGCGGCGTGATCTGCTCGCGCACCCCGTCTCTCTTCCCGACACGTTGCTTCATATTTGCTAAAACATCCGAGTGAATTCGCCGCAGTAGCTTTACGGGGCTTAAGCGCGAGCCGTGTATCCATTGCCGGTCTCAATCTCAGGATATGGCAATGCCAAGAAGTTCCCTCTCCCCGATCTCGTCAAACCTGCCCGACGTCGCCGAGCGGCGCGCGCTTCAGCTCCTGGTGGTCGACGACGACGCCACGCAGCGCAGCCTGATCACGGTCGCCGCCAAGCAGGCCGGCCACGAAGTCACCGTGGCGCCGTCCGTGGCGGAGGCGATCGAAAAGCTTCGCGCCGCGCGCTTCGACTGCGTGACGCTCGATCTGGTGCTGGAGGACGGCGACGGCATCGACGTGCTGCGCGAGATGGCGGCGGCGAAATTCGCGGGCGCCGTGATCGTCATCAGCGGCATGGACGGCAAGCGGCGCAGCGCCGCCCGCAGCTTTGCCCGTTCCGTCGGGATCGAGCTCCAGAGCCTGCCGAAGCCGCTCGATCTCGCGGCCCTGCGCATCAGCCTCGCCAATCTCGGCAAAGCCGCGATGGGTCTGCCTGCGATGCACACTTGGGGCGGTGTCGCCACCGACGCAATCGTGGAACGGCACCGCGCGTAAGGCGCGGACCAGCTATGCGATCCGGTGCGGCAGGTCTGCCGCACCGATCGTCGTCTCCGCCGGACCGCCGGAGTCCGACAAGGATTGCAGCGCGTGGCCGAGGCCGGCGCGGCAGGCGTTGAGGGCGGCACTCGCCGTGGCATACCGGGGCGTGACGTCGTCGAGCACGAAAATGTCGGTGGAACCCGCCGCCTGATCGCCGTTGCCGTGCTGTGCCGGGCCTTCGTCCATCAAGGCTGCGTCGATCATGGCTGCGTCGATCAGGCGCATGCTGCTCTCGATCTGCGCGATCAGAGAGCGAAGATCGGCTGCGATCAACTGACGGCTGTCGGCTTCGGGCGTCGTGACGCGAGGGGGCGGGCTGGCGAGATTTAGCATGGATATTCTCCGTCACCTGCAATTAGGCGCCATGCCGCTACTTGTGCGTTAAGTCCATGTCCCGTACAAATACGGGTGGGCCGAATCCGCGCCTAACGCCATAACGGTTGGCGCGGACGCGAGTCCTTCATGCCAACCGGATGTGGCACATGGCCGAACAAAGCTCTCGCGGTGAAATCTTCGTGGTCGACGATGACCCTGCCGTTCGCGACACCTTGTCGATGGTGTTGAAGGCGGCGGGCTATGAGGTGATCTGTTTCGCCGATGGCGCAGCGCTGCTCTCCGTCGCGCGAAGCCGCACACCGGCTGCGATCCTGCTCGACGTGCACATTCCCGGCAAGTCGGGCCTCGACATCCTCAAGGAGCTGCACGGCGAGGACTATCCCGCGCCGATCTTCATGATCTCCGGCCAGGGCGACATCACGATGGCGGTGGGCGCCATCAAGAGCGGCGCGCTCGACTTCATCGAGAAGCCGTTCCGCGGCAGCGAGATCGTCGGCCGGCTGGACGAGGCGATCGGCGCCTATGCACGCCGGCAGGCAGAGAACGCGTCGCCGAAATTCGGCTCGCTGCATTTCCCCGGACGCGAGCCGTTGACCCGCCGGGAGCGCGAAGTGCTCGAACAGTTCGCCGCCGGTGCGTCCAACAAGGAAGCCGGCCGCACGCTCGGCATCAGCCCGCGCACGATCGAGGACCACCGCGCCAACATCATGAAGAAGCTCGGCGCGCGCAACGCCGCCGATCTGATCCGTATCGTGATGACGGCGGCGCAACGCGCGTCGTAAAGAGCTTTCGTAGCCCGGGTGAGCGAAGCGATACCCGGGAACGCTGTCGCAGAGTCCCGGATGTCGCTTCGCTCATCCGGGCTACGCAGTTTCAGGCGCTCAGCGACCTGCGGATGATCCGTGCAAGATCCGACTTGCGATAGGGCTTCGCCAGCAGCAGAACGCCCGAATCCAGCCGGCCGTGATGGATGATCGCATTCTCGGTATAGCCGGACGTGTAGACCACCCTGAGATCGGGACGCGTCTTCAACAGCTCGTCGGCGAGCTGCCGTCCATTCATCCTGCCGGGCATGATCACGTCGGTGAACAGCAGGTCGAACCGCTTTCCGGCGGCGACGATCGCTAGCGCCTCCGCGGCGTTCGCGGCCTGCAAGGTGACGTAGCCGAGCGAATGCAGTTGCGCCAGCACGTAGTCGCGCACCAGCCGGTCATCCTCGACCACGAGGATCGTCTCATGTCCGCCCTCGATCGTCGCGGGCGTCACGCCTTCGCCGATCACGGTGGCCGTCTTGCCGGGCGGCAGGTACATCTTGATCGTGGTGCCGTGGCCCTCCTCGCTGTAGATCTTGATGTGGCCCGCGGACTGCTTGATGAAACCGTAGACCATGGAGAGCCCGAGGCCGGTGCCCTTGCCGGGCCCCTTCGAGGTGAAGAACGGATCGAACACCCTGGTCAGCATGTTGGCGGGAATGCCGGCGCCGGTGTCGCTCACGGCGATCAGCACATAGTGCCCGGGAGGGACGTCGTTGACGCTGGCATAGACCTCGTCGAGATAGGCGGCGCCCGTCTCGACGATCAGCTTGCCGCCGCCGGGCATGGCGTCGCGGGCGTTGAGCGCGAGGTTGAGGATCGCCGTGGTGAGCTGGTTGGGATCGACGATCGCGACGCTGCTCTCCGATTCGAACACGGATTCGATCTGGATCTGCTCGCCCAGCGTCGGCCGCAACAGCTTCGCGGTGTCGATGATCAGCGAGTTGACGTCGACCTCACGCGGCTGGAGCGGCTGCTTGCGCGCGAAGGCGAGCAGGTGCTGGGTGAGCTCGGCGCCGCGTCCGGCGGCCTCGTCGATCATCTTGGTGATCGCTGCAAGTTCCGGCTCCTTGGCCACCGCCTCAGCCAGGATCTCGATCGTGCCGGTGATGACGGTGAGGATGTTGTTGAAATCGTGCGCCACCCCGCCGGTGAGCTGGCCGACCGCCTCCATCTTCTCGGCATGGCGGATCCGCTCTTCGGCCGCGATCTTGTCGGTGAGGTCGCGATAGAAGACGTTGAACAACAGTCCCTCGCGGCGCCTCAGCGCCGTCACGCTCAGTTCGGCCTTGAATTCCTTGCCGTCGCGCCGGCGAACCATCAGCTCGCGGCGGCGGTTGAGCGTCCGGCCGTCCGCGGACTCGACGAAACGCGCGAGGCCGGCATTGACCCTCCTGCGCTCGCCATCCGCGACGATCAGATCGATCGCATTCTTGCCCAGCGCCTCGTCGCGCCGCCAGCCGAACAGCTCTTCGGCCCGCGAGCTCCAGTTCAGGATGGTGCTGCGATCGTCGGTCTGGACGAAGGCGTCGAGCGCGGTCTCGACGATGTTGCGGGCGAGCCGTTCGCTTTCGCGCAGGGATTCCTGCGCGAGCCGGGCCTCGGTCATGTCGCGCCCGACGAAGAAGAAGCGTTTCGCCGGCTCGGACCAGCTGCCGAGCCAGGACAGCCAGACCTCATGCCCGTTCTTGTGCAAGCAGCGGGTGTCGGCGAATTTGGGGCGATCGCCGCGCCGGAGCGCGCGCATCTCGACGCGGGACTGCACCAGATGATCGGGATGAATGAAGTCGACGCCGCTGCGGCCGACCATCTCCTTCGGCCGATAGCCGAGGATGGCCTCGCTGCTCGGGCTGATCTGCACCACGTGGCCCCGCGAATTCATGACCATGATCAGATCCTGCGAGGTCTCGAAGATCTGCCGCCGCTCTTCGAGCTGCTGCTGAAGCGCCCGCTCGGTCCGTCGCGCCTCGGTCAGGCTGCGGGCCGACCCGGAGACGCCGACGATCTCACCCGACGGCCCGCGGATCGGGGAGAGGCTGAGTGAGATCTCGACCGGCGTGCCGTCCTTGCGCAGGCGCACGGTCTCGAAGCGTTCGATCGGCTCGCCCCGGGCGATCCGCCGCAAAATGTCCTTGCCCTGCTCGCGACGGTCGGGCGGGACGATGATCGAGGTGGATTTCCCGATCGCCTCATCGGCCGAATAGTCATAGAGGCGTTCGGCGGCGGGATTCCAGCCCGTGATGATGGCATCGAGCGATTGCATCACGATCGCATCGTCGGATGATTCGACGGCAGCGCTGAACAAGCGCTCGCGCGCCGCATGATGGCTTCGCGCGAGCTCGGTGCGGCGATGCTCCTGAACCTCGCGTTCGAGCGCGGCTGTTTTCGCCCGCGTCTCTTCGACCATACGGGCAAAAGCCCGTGCCAGCACGCCGGTCTCGCCGCTGGCATCGACGGGAATGTCGGCCGGGCGTCCGCCGCCGATTGCCTCCACCGCCGCGGTCAGACGCCCGATCGGGCGGGTCAATGAGCGCGCCAGGAGCACCGCGAGCGAAGCCGCGGCGAGGACGGCAAGCACGCCGACGAGCAGGGACGTTTTTTGAATGGCGGCCGGCACGCGGCCGAACACGGCCGGAGGAACTGTCTCGATGATGGCGACCCATTCCTTGCCCGCAAGCAGCGCCGGCGCGATCGCCGCGCCGCTCGGCCGGCCCGACCGGTCGGTCAGAACCTGCGTCGCCCCTTCCACCGTGCCAACCTGGGTCGCAAAAAATGGAAAGTCATTGCGCCAGTTGGTGGGATGGCCTCGCACCGAGCCGAATTCTCGCGCGCGATCGGGATGGACGAGATAGTCGCCGCGCGAGTTCACGACGTAAATCTCTCCCCCTGAGCCCACGGTCGCGCGGACGCGGTCGAGTGCCGGACGCATGTCGATATTGGCGATGATGATGCCGAACGGCTTGCCGTCCGGCGTGAACAGCGGCGTCGCGACTCGCAAGGTCGGCGTGTGAAAGACCGTGGTCCCTCCCTGGCGGGTGGCGAGTTCGATCGGCGAAACGTAAATTTCGTTCGGCGCCAGCCGGATTGTTTCCTGAAAATAGGTTCGCTCGCTCTTGCGCTCCAGTTCGCCGTTGGGGACGATCCGTGCCGCTCCATTCGGGCCGGAGCGATCGACGCGGACCAGCTCGCGCTGGTCGTCGTCTAGACCGATGATGCGAAACTGTCCGTAGCTGGGCTTGGCCTCGATCTCGGCCATGAGCCGCGCAGCGATGCGGTCGCGCCAGGTTTGCTCCGAAACGCCGTCAAGGGCGTCGGTGCCTCCGCCGAGGCGCGCGCGGATCAGGCCGTTGATGGCCGCGGCGGAGCGATAGCCCGCCAAATCGCCGCGAGCTCCGGCAACGTAGGATTCGAGAKTGGTAGCCCGCAGGCGCGACTGGGCTTCGATGCGTTCCAGGACCCGCGGAATGACGGCCTGGGTGATGTTGCGATAGCCGAGCCAGCCGACTGCGGCCACGGTCACCGCCACCAGCAGGATCATCGCGATGGCCAGCCGCGTGGTGAGCGTCATGGCGATATTCGCACCGCGTCTCCAAGCGCCGCGCCGGTTCTGCGCTGGAACAGAACGGGCGTCCTCATCATCGGCTGCCGGTGCTGACATTGGGCCCCTCCGGCTTGCCCGCGTCCAGGCAGCCGTCGACCGCGGCGAGCAGCGCCTCGGCCCTGAACGGCTTCTGCAGGCTCGCCACCGCGCCGAGCTTGGTCGCCATCTTCAGGAAATCCGGCTCCGCATTGGCGTCAGGCGTGATCGCGCGGCCGGAAATGACGATGATCGGAATGGCCGGCTGTTGCCGGCGGATGTGGCGCATGGCCTCCAGCCCGTCCATGCCGGGCATGAAGATGTCGAGGAACAGCAGGTCGAATGGGCTGCTCTCGAACAGCGCGAGCCCCTTGCGGCCATCGCCGGCGACCGTCACGTGATGACCGGCCCTCTCCAGGAGCAGCCGGATCGTGAGCTGGACGGCCGGATCGTCATCCACGATCAGGATGTTGGCCACGTCTGAAACCCTCCGGGCCGGGTGGGACGTTTTCCGGCGACCGCAAATCAAGCCATCAAACACGAAAATGTTGCGCGGATTCGACCCGGCCTGCAAGCACTTCGCAACCGGCACGAGGGCTGCCCGCCGCAACCGATTCCGCAGATGCTTCCATATGCATGCCTTCGTGCACAAGCCCCTGAGCGCATGGCGTAAGATGCTGCGCCAGCTCCGGAAAGGCGGTCGGAACTATAATAATCGCCGTAGTTGCACGGTGCCGTAGTTTCGCCGCGGGCCGGAGCGGCGAACCGCCGCGCTCTAGTCGGTGAGGTACTCGGGATAGTGGCTTCGGATCGTGTCCAGCTCGCTTAGCGTGCCCGACAGGTGCGTGCGCAGATGCTGTTGAGCGGCATCGGCGTCTCCGGCCTCGATCGCGCGCGTGATCAGCTTGTGGTGGCGTACGATATTCTGGGCCTTTCCGGGCGAGGGCAGGTGCAGCCGGCGCAGCCGGTCGATATGTCCGCTGCGGCTGCGCACCAGCGCCCAGAGGTCCTGCTTTCCGGCGGCAGCGTAGAGCTGGGCGTGGAAATCGTTGTCTCCGGCGATGAAGGCTTCGAAGTCACCGGCCTTGGCAAATTGCTGTTGCAACGCGATGGCGTGGTCCAGGCGGATGACAAGCGCCGTGTCGCGAGGGGCCGCGAGCAGGCGGACGATCTCCAGCTCCAGCGCCTGGCGCAGGAAATGCGCCTGCTGCGCGCGGTCGACGTCGATCCGGCTCACCACGGTCGCATGCTGCGGAAACACCTCGACCAGGCCCTCTTCCTCGAGCCGCATCAGCGCGTCGCGCACCGGCGTCGAGCTGACGCCGAACTGGCCGGCGAGCTCGGCGCGTGACAGCGGGGCGCCGGGCGGCAGTTCGAGGGCGACGATCGCATTGCGCAGCCGCTCGAACACCTGCGGCGCGGCCTGGCGGCCGCGGTCGAGCC
Organism: Bradyrhizobium sp. P5_C11_2; assembly: GCF_054049755.1. Taxonomy (NCBI): domain Bacteria; kingdom Pseudomonadati; phylum Pseudomonadota; class Alphaproteobacteria; order Hyphomicrobiales; family Nitrobacteraceae; genus Bradyrhizobium; species Bradyrhizobium sp. P5_C11_2. The sequence goes on along the minus strand of NZ_JBFULT010000045.1, from coordinate 16,220 downwards.
GGGTGGCGGACCGTGGGGCCGCGCGCGGCGCGGCGTGGGATGATTCCATGACGGGCTCCGCGGGCTTGCCTTTGATGCACTAATATATTAGTGCATCAGTAGCGTCAACGCGGCTCAACGATGGCCGGAGGAAACACACAACAATGATGATGCATCGTCGCAGCAGCCTGGCTGCCGCCACCCTGATCGCCGCCGCCATGGCGGTGTCCGCCGCGCACGCCCAGCAGAAGTCAGAGATCGCGCTGTCGCGGCAGCCCGGCATCTTCTACATGCCGAGCCACATCATGGAGAAGCAGAAGCTGATCGAGAAGCACGCAGCTTCGCTCGGCGTCTCCGGTGTCACCACCAAATGGATCACGTTCTCCGGCGGCGGCGCGCAGACCGATGCGCTGCTCGCAGGCGGCGTCGACATTCTCAACACCGGCACCGGCAATCTGCTGCTGCTGTGGGACCGCACCCGCGGCGGGGTCAAGGGCATCGTCGCGACCTCGGCGCAGCCGATGACGCTGATCAGCCGCGACGCCAACATCAAGTCGATCAGGGATTTCGGCCCCGGCGACAAGATCGCGGTGCCGACGGTGAAGGTCTCGACCCAGGCGATCGTGCTGCAGATCGCGGCCGCCGAAGCCTTCGGGGCCGATCAATGGTCGAAGCTCGACGTCAACACGGTGCAGCTCGGCCATCCCGACGCCTATGCGGCGCTCGCCAATTCCAAGCATGAGGTGCACACCCACTTCTCGATCCCGCCGTTCACGTTCCTGGAGCTGAAGAACGTGCCGGGCGCGCATGTCGTGCTGTCGTCGCCGGACGTGATGGGCGGCCCGCTCAGCCAGGCGCAGTTCTTCACCACGACGAAATTCGCCGACGCCAATCCGAAAATCGTCCAGGCCGTGCGCGACGCGACCAAGGAGGCGCAGGACCTGATCCGCAGCGACACCAAACAGGCCGTCGAGATCTACAAGGAGATCACCGGCGACAAGACCTCGGCCGAGGAGCTGCTCGACCTCCTCAAGGAGCCCGGCATGATGGAGTGGAATCTCGAGCCGCAGGGCACGATGAAGTTCGCCGCCCATTTGTACAAGACCGGCACGCTGAAGACCCAGCCCAAGGCCTGGACCGATTATTATCTCCCCGTCGCGCACGATTTGAAGGGCAATTGATGGCGCTGCTCGACGTCAGCGGGGTGACGCTGCGCTACAAGACCTCCAGCGCCGTCGTCACCGCCACCGAAAGGGTCTCATTCACCGTCGACAGGTCCGACCGCTTCGTGCTGCTCGGGCCGTCCGGCTGCGGCAAGTCGACCCTGCTCAAGGCCGTCGGCGGCTACATGTCACCGAGCGAAGGCCGCATGACCATCAACAATCGCGAGATCCACGGGCCGGGCGCCGACCGCATGATGATCTTCCAGGAGTTCGACCAGCTGCTGCCCTGGAAGACCGTGCTCGCCAACGTGATGTTTCCGCTGCTGACCGCGCGAAAGCTGCCGCGCAAGGAGGCCGAGGCGCGGGCGCGGGCCTATATCGAGAAGGTCGGGCTGACCCGCGTGGTCGATGCCTATCCGCACACGCTCTCCGGCGGCATGAAGCAGCGCGTCGCGATCGCGCGCGGCATGGCGATGGAGCCGGATATTCTCCTGATGGACGAGCCGTTCGCGGCGCTGGACGCGCTGACGCGGCGAACCTGCCAGGATGAGCTGCTCCAGCTCTGGAGCGAGACCAAATTCACCGTGCTGTTCGTCACCCATTCGATTGCCGAGGCGATCCGCATCGGCAACCGCATCCTGCTGCTGTCGCCACATCCCGGCCGCGTCAAGGCCGAGGTGGTCGACGTCGACAAGGTCTCGAACGGGGACGGCAGCGCCGGCCGGCTGGAGAAGGAGATCCACGATCTCCTGTTCGCTGCCGAAGCTGTGGCGCACTAGGGGAGCCTCAGATGGGCGAAGCGAGAATTCTGCTGCGTGACGCGCCGGTCGCCGCCACCGGTGCGGGCGAGGTCGAGCGCAAGCTGGGCGTTGCCGAGTTGTTGTGGAACGACGGTTTTGTCCGCAAGACCGTCATCATCCTGTTCCTGGCGGCGGTCTGGGAGGCCTACGGCCTCACCCTCGACAATCCCCTGCTGTTTCCGACGCTGCACGACACGGTCGTCACGCTTTACGACCGCGTCAAGGACGGCACCATTCCGCTGCGGGCCTGGGCCTCGCTGAAAGTGCTGTTCATGGGCTATTCGGCGGGCATCGTGCTTGCCGCGATCTTCACGGTGCTCGCGATCTCCACCCGTATCGGCACCGATTTCCTGGAGACGGTGACGGCGATGTTCAATCCATTGCCGGCGATCGCGCTGTTGCCGCTCGCCTTGATCTGGTTCGGTCTCGGCAATGGCAGCCTGGTTTTCGTGCTGATCCATTCGGTGCTGTGGCCGGTCGCGCTCAACACCCATTCCGGCTTCAAGAGCGTGTCCAACACGCTGCGCATGGTCGGGCGCAATTACGGCCTGCGCGGGCTGCCCTATGTGGCAAAGATCCTGATTCCCGCCGCCTTCGGCTCGATCCTCACCGGCCTCAAGATCGGCTGGGCCTTCGCCTGGCGCACGCTGATCGCGGCGGAGCTGGTGTTCGGCGTGTCCTCTGGCCAGGGCGGGCTCGGCTGGTTCATCTTCGAAAATCGCAACCTGCTCGATATTCCCGCGGTCTTCGCAGGATTGCTGACTGTGATAATCATCGGGCTCTTTGTCGAGAACCTGATCTTCCGTGCTATCGAGCGGAACACCGTCCAGAAATGGGGCACCCAATCGTGACCAAGAAGAAAACACCCGACCAGCTCCGCAGCGCCCGCTGGTTCGCGCCCGACGACCTCCGCTCGTTCGGCCACCGCTCCCGCACCATGCAGATGGGCTACGCGCCGGAGGAGTGGAAGGATCGCCCGATCATCGCGATCCTCAACACCTGGTCGGACGCCCAGCCCTGCCACATGCACTTCAAGTCGCGGGTCGACGACGTCAAGCGCGGCATCCTGATGGCCGGCGGCCTGCCGCTGGAATTGCCGGCGCTGTCGCTGTCGGAATCGCTGCTGAAGCCGACCACCATGCTCTATCGCAATCTGCTGGCGATGGACGCCGAGGAGCTCTTGCGCAGCCATCCCGTCGACGGCGTGGTGCTGATGGGCGGCTGCGACAAGACCACGCCGGCGCTGCTGCTCGGCGCAACCTCGATGAACATCCCGGCGATCTATCTGCCGGCCGGTCCGATGCTGCGCGGCAACTGGAAGGGCAAGACGCTCGGCTCCGGCTCGGACGGCTGGAAATATTGGGACGAGCGGCGCGCCGGGAAGATTTCCGAGAAGGACTGGCTCGACATCGAAGCCGGCATCGCCCGCAGCTACGGCACCTGCATGACCATGGGCACCGCCTCGACCATGACCGCGATCGCAGAAGCGATCGGCATGACGCTGCCGGGTGCCTCCTCGATACCGGCGGCGGACGCCAACCACATCCGCATGGCCTCGGAATGCGGCCGCCGCATCGTCGAGATGGTGTGGGAAGATTTGACGCCGAAGACGATCCAGACCCGAAAAGCCTTCGAGAACGCCATTGCGGTGGCGATGGCGATGGGCTGCTCGACCAATGCGATCATCCATTTGATCGCGCAGGCGCGCCGCGCCGGCCAGGACATCGGCCTCGACGATTTCGAGATTGCGAGCCGCAAGGTGCCGGTCATCGCCAATGTGCGGCCGAGTGGCGATGCCTATCTGATGGAAGACTTCTTCTACGCCGGCGGCCTGCCGGCGCTGATGGGCCAGATCAAGCCGCATCTGCATCTCGACTGCATCACCGTTACCGGCCAGACGGTCGGCGAGAACATCGCGCATGCCGAAGTGCACAATGACGATGTGATCCGCTCGGTCGACAATCCCATCTACAAGGAAGGCGCGCTCGCCGTGCTCAAGGGCAATCTCGCGCCCGATGGCTGCGTCATAAAACCCTCCGCCTGCGCGCCGCGCTTCCTCAAGCACACCGGACCTGCGCTGGTGTTCGACGATTATCCGTCGATGAAGAAGGCGGTCGACGATCCCAATCTTGATGTCACCGAGGATCACATCCTGATCCTGCGCAATGCAGGCCCACAAGGGGGGCCCGGCATGCCGGAATGGGGCATGCTGCCGATCCCGACCAAGCTCGTGAAACAGGGCGTGCGCGACATGGTGCGCATCTCGGACGCGCGCATGAGCGGCACCAGCTACGGCGCCTGCATCCTGCACGTCGCACCGGAATCCTATGTCGGCGGCCCGCTGGCGCTGGTGCGGAACGGCGACCGCATCACGCTCGACGTCGAAGCGCGCACCATCAATCTCGACGTATCCGAGGCCGAGCTCGCAAAACGCCGCGCCGCCTGGAAGGCGCCCGAGCGCCGCTTCGAGCGCGGCTATGGCTGGATGTTCACCAAGCACATCAAGCAGGCCAATGACGGCTGCGACTTCGACTTCCTGGAGACCGATTTCGGCGCACCGATCGGCGAGCCGTCGATTTACTAGTTTCTGTCGTTCCGGGATGGTCCGAAGGACCAGACCCGGAACCTCGAGATTCTCTGGGGCAATTGCGCACCATAGTTCGATGCTGACGCATCGCCCCGGAATGACGACCATGAGAGAGCACACCATGACCAAACTCACCGAAGCCACCCGCAACAAGCTCAAATCCGTCTCCACCGCCACGGTCGCCACCGCTTTGTTCAAGCGCGGCCTGCGCATCCAGATGATCCAGGACGTGCACCCCTTGGGCCCGGACCAGCCGACCATGGTGGGCGAGGCCTTCACGCTGCGCTACATGCCGGCGCGCGAGGATCTCAACACCATCGAGGTGTTCAAGGACCGCTCGCATCCGCAGCGCAAGGCGGTCGAGGATTGCCCTCCGGGCGCCGTGCTGGTGATGGACAGCCGCAAGGACGCGCGCGCAGCCTCGGCCGGCGCGATCCTGGTGACGCGCTTGATGAAGCGCGGCGTCGCCGGCGTCGTCACCGATGGCGGCTTTCGCGACTCTGCCGAGATCGCAAAGCTCGGCTTCCCCGCCTTCCACCATCGCCCGAGCGCGCCGACCAACCTGACGCTGCACCACGCGATCGAGATCAACGTCCCGATCGGCTGCGGCGACGCGCCGGTGTTTCCCGGCGACGTCATTCTCGGCGACAGCGACGGCGTCATCGTGATCCCCGCACACCTCACTGAGGAGATCGCCAACGAGACCTTCGAGATGACCGCGTTCGAGGATTTCGTCACCGAGGAAGTCAACAAGGGCCGTGGCATCTTCGGCCTTTATCCGGCGACCGATCCGCAGACGCTGACCGACTTCGCGGCATGGCGGAAGAAGAACGGGCGGTAGTTAGACTGTTGGTAGCGCCACAACACCAGTGTCGTCCCGGCGAAGGCCGGGACCCATAACCCCAGGGAGAAGTTTGGCGAAGACTCGCAGTTAAGAAATCTTCCTGCGGGACTGCTACCTGCGCGTCATCGCTAGATCACGCGGTGGGTCCCGGCCTTCGCCGGGACGACGGCGGAGGGTGACGCTTACACCCCAGCCTCCGCCATCCCCGCCGCCCACAGCGCGAACGCATACACGATCGCGACTTCATCCAGCCGGTTGAAGCGGCCCGATGCGCCGCCGTGGCCGGCGCCCATGTTGGTGCGGAGCAGCACCGGGCCGCCGCCGCGCATGGTGGCGCGCAGGCGCGCGATCCATTTCGCGGGCTCCCAATAGGTGACGCGCGGGTCGGTCAGTCCGCCCATGGCGAGGATCGCCGGATAGTCCTGCGCGGCGACATTGTCGTAGGGCGAGTAGGACAAAATGGTGCGAAAATCCTTTTCGCTCTCGATCGGGTTGCCCCATTCCGGCCATTCCGGCGGCGTCAGCGGCAGCGTGTCGTCGAGCATGGTGTTGAGCACGTCGACGAACGGGACCTCGGCGACGATGCCGGCGAACAACTCGCCGGCGCGGTTCGCGACCGCGCCCATCAGCATGCCGCCGGCCGAGCCGCCATGGCCGACGATGCGCTTTGCGCTGGTGTACTTCGCTGCGATCAGCGCGCGGGCGCTGGCGGCGAAGTCGTCGAATGAATTCGTCTTCTTCTCGCGCTTGCCGTCGAGATACCAGCCCCAGCCCTTGTCGGCGCCGCCGCGGATATGGGCGATGGCGTAAACGAAGCCGCGATCGACCAGCGACAGGCGGTTGGCGTTGAAGGAGGCCGGCATCGCCATGCCGTAGGAGCCGTAGCCGTAGAGCAGCAGCGGTGCCGCGCCGTCGAGCTTGAGCCCGCGCCGATACAGGATCGACACCGGCACCTCCGCGCCGTCATAGGCCTTCGCCATGATGCGCGTGGTGACGTAGTCGCTCGCATTGTGGCCGGACGGAATCTCCTGGCGCTTGCGCAAGGTGCGCGTGCGCTTCGCCATGTCGTAGTCATAGACCTCCGACGGCGTCGTCATCGACGAATAGGCAAAGCGCAGGGTGGTCGTCTCGAACTCGTAGGAGCCCATCGTATCAAGCGAATAGGCGGCTTCGTCGAAGGCGATCGCGTGCTCTTCGCTGGACGTGAGATCGCGGATCACGATCGCCGGCAGCGCATTGGCGCGCTCCAGCCGCACCAGATGGCCGGCATAGAGATCGAGGTCGATGATGTAGATGCCGGGACGATACGGGATCAAATCGCGCCAGTTCTTGCGCTCGGGTGCGCTGAGCGGCGCGGTGACGATCTTGAAGTCGACGGCGTGGTCGGCATTGGTGAGGATGAAAAGCTGGTCGCCGCGGTCGGCGAGCGAATATTGCACGCCATCCTCGCGCGCCGCGACCAGGCGCGGTGGCGCGTCGGGATTGGCGAGATCGATCAGGCGCTGCTCCGAGGTCTCGTGATCGCCGCCCGCGATCACGCAGAAGCGGCCGCTGGTGCTCTCATGCAGATGGGTGAACCAGCCGGAGTCCTGCTCCTCATAGACCAGGATGTCGTCGGCCTGCTTCGTTCCCAGCCGGTGCCGCCACACCTGCATCGGGCGGTGATTGTCGTCGAGCTTCACATAGAAGAAGCTCTTGCAATCCGCAGCCCAGACGATGCCGCCATCGGTCTCCTCGACGACGTCGTCAAGATCCTTGCCCGTCGCCCAGTCGCGCACGCGGATCGAGAAATATTCCGAGCCCTTGGTATCGGCGCTCCAGGCTTGCAGCTTGTGATCGTACGAGTGCCGGCTGCCGCCGAACTTGAAATATTTGTGGTCCTTGGCGAGCGCGTCGCCGTCGAGCACGATGTCGCTGTCGCCGCCGTCGCGCGGCATGCGGCCGTATAATTCATGCTGCCCGCCCTCGCGAAACTTGCGGAAATAGGCGAAAGGTCCGTCCGGCGATGGCACGCTGGAATCGTCCTCCTTGATCCGCGAGCGCATTTCGCGCACCAGCGTTTTCTGGAGCGCTGCGGTGTGGCCGAGCAGGCTCTCGGTGTAGCCGTTCTCCTCGTCGAGATATTTGCGGATATCGGGATCGAGCACGCTGGGATTGCGCAGCACCTCCTGCCATTTCTCATCCTTCAGCCAGGCATAATCGTCGCTCACGGCGATGCCGTGCCGCGTGAAGGAATGCGGCCGGCGGGGGGCGACGGGGGGCTGGGAAGGTGTCTTGGTCTGGGTCACTCGATCCTCATCTTGTCACGTTCGCGCGCTGCTCTTTCTTAACCTCTCCCCCGCTTGCGGGGAGAGGTCGGAATTTGCGAAAGCAAATTCCGGGTGAGGGGGTACAGGTCTTTCAACCATCTCACGTGCGGAGAGAGGCCCCTCACCCCAACCCTCTCCCCGTAAGAACGGGGAGAGGGAGAAGATGCACCGCCTTATATCGTCCCGATTCCGCCAATTACCAGCGCCGCTGCGCCAAGGACTGAGAAGGACTGCGCCAAGTCGCCGGGTTGTTGATCGCCCCCGTCTATGCTTTAGGGGCAGTAACCCGCCGCCGGTCCAGCCCGATGCTGTTCAATTCCTATCCGTTCATCCTGCTGTTCCTGCCGGCCGCGCTGGCCGGGTATTTCTGGCTCGGGCGGCGCAGCAATCTGACCCCGGTGATCTGGCTCGCGGCGGCCTCGCTCGCCTTCTACGCCATCGGCAACTGGCAGTTCGCAGGGCTGTTGCTGGCGTCGATCGCCTTCAACTATGGCGTCGGCTATCTCCTGATTGCGGCGGAGCTCGCCCCAGTGCAGCGCCGGGCGGCGCTTGCCCTCGGTGTTGCCGGCGATCTCCTGGTGCTCGGCATCTTCAAATATGCGGGCTTCGCCGCCGACAATGTCAATGCGCTGCTCGGCACCCATGTCGCGGTCCACATCCTGCTGCCGGTCGGCATCTCCTTCTACACCTTCACCCAGATCGCGTTTCTGGTCGATGCCTATCGCGGCCAGGTCGCGGCCTATGCGCTGCCGCATTATGCGTTGTTCGTGACCTACTTCCCGCATCTGATCGCGGGGCCGATCCTCCACCACAAGGACATGATCCCGCAATTCGAGCGGAAGGAAACCAAGCATCCGGACCCACATCTGATGCTGTGCGGAACCATCATCTTCGCGATCGGCCTGTTCAAGAAGACCTGCCTCGCCGACGGCATCCAGCCCCTGGTCGCGCTCGCCTTCGATGCGCGCTCGCCGAGCTTCGACCAGGCCTGGCTCGGCGCTCTCGCCTACACATTCCAGCTCTATTTCGACTTCTCCGGCTATTCCGACATGGCGATCGGCATATCCCTGATGTTCGGCATCTTCCTGCCCGTCAACTTCAACTCGCCCCACAAGGCCACCAGCATCGTCGAGTTCTGGCGCCGCTGGCACATCACGTTGTCGCAATTCCTGCGCGACTATCTCTACATCCCGCTCGGCGGCAACCGCCGCGGCCGCGTGCTGCGCTATGTCAATCTGATCGTCACGATGCTGCTCGGCGGGCTCTGGCACGGCGCGGCCTGGACATTCGTGGTGTGGGGCGCGCTGCACGGCGCCTATCTCTGCATCAATCACGCCTTCAACGCGCTGGTGCCGAACATTCCGTCGCCCCTTGCGCGCCCGCTCCGTGTCATCGGAGCCGTGCTGACCTTCCTGGCCGTCGTCGTCGCCTGGGTGTTCTTTCGCGCCGAGCGGGTTGATTGGGCGCTGCGGATCCTCAGTGCCATGGCCGACCCTGCGAATATCGCCTTCGGCCGCGAGGAGATCGCGGCGCTGGTGCTGGTCACGATTTATGCCGCGCTGGTGTGGCTGGCGCCGAACACGCAAGGAATCATGGGCTACGATCACGGCAATCGCAGGGTCGGTGATGGCCTGCTGGCAGGGCGGATGCGGCCGCTGTTCCTCTATGGCGCCTCGCTGGTGCTCGCGCTCGGGGTTCTCGGCATCCAGAGCCACAGCGAATTCATCTATTTCCGGTTCTGATGCGGGGCACCTTCACCAATTTGAAACGCCTTCTCCTCGCCAGCGTGGTGTGCATGCTGGGTGCGGCTGCGCTCACCTTCGCGGTCGATCCGCTGCAACTGTTCCGCCCGTCGCGTCTCGTCCCGGCGTTCTATTCCGACGACACGCGCATGCAGAATGCCGGATTGCTCCGCAGCCAGTCGTTCGACGCCGCCTTCATGGGCTCTTCGCTCGCGATTCATTTTCGCCAGAGCGACATCGATCGCGCGTTGGGCGTCCATTCGCTCAAGCTGGCGATGACCGGGTCCAATTCACGCCAGCAGGGTTTTGTGCTGGAGCACGCGATCGGGCGCGGCGCCCGGCGCGTGATCTGGGAGATGGACGACTGGATCTTCGTCGATGCACCCGACATCGACGCCGATCCCTATCTGTCGGCCGATCTCTATCGTGGAAGCGCAAAGGGGATCGCGACCTATCTGTTCAGCGCCGCGATGGCGAAGGAATCCCTGTTCGCGGTGCTGCGGTCGATTCCACCGCTGCGGGAGCCGCTGACTCAGGCGGCGCCTTTCCTCCCCGTCGCGTTTGCGCTGTCCGACGTCGACGACATCCATGCGCTGCCACGGGATTTCGATTTCGCCCGCGGCTACAACGCGCAGCGAACATTGGCCGCCTTCGCCTACATCACCGATCCCGTGCGCAGCCGCTTCCTCGGCGAAGGCTACGGCCATGACGCCATGGTCCGGCATTTCGAGCGCGATGCCGTCGGCCTGATCGCGCGCCATCCAGACGTGACCTTCGACATCTACTTTCCACCCTATTCGATCCTGCAATTCGTCGCGATGCGCGAGGCGTCACCGGCGACGCTGAAGATCGTCACCGATCTCACGGCCCTCGTGGCGCAGCGCCTGACGCAGCTTCCCAATGTGCGGCTCCACGATTTCCGTGCGATCAAGCAGGTCACCCACGACCTCGGCAATTACAGCGACGTCATCCACCATTCGCCGCGCGTCGATGCGAAGGTGCTGGGGTGGTTGGTGAGCGGAGAGTATCGCGTCGATCCGAAAGCGCCGCTCGCGTCACTGGGTGAGCTGAAGGCTCAGGTCGAGGCTTATCGGGTGCCGCAGCCGTAGCCCGCATGAGCGAAGCGACATGCGGGGCCTCGCGCAAGAATCCCGGGTGCCGCTTCGCTCACCCGGGCTACAAGAGACTGCAGCTGTGATGCTCAGCAGTAGCCAAAAACCCCGCTGTCGTCCCGGCGAAGGCCGGGACCCATAACCCCAGGGAGGAATTTGGCGAAGACTCGCAGTTAAGGAGTCTTCTCGTGGTACGCACACCGTGCGTCACTGATAGATCACGCGGTATGGGTCCCGGCTTTCGCCGGGACGACAGTGAATTACACCGCCACCTGCTCGCCGAGATACGCCACCGCGGCCTCGAGCCCGCCCTTGCCGTGCGGGATCTTCAGCGCGTTGAGGCCGATCTCGATCACCCCTAGCGTGCCGAGCAGCATCGGCGCATTGACATGGCCCATATGGGCGATGCGGAAGGCCTGGCCGGAGAGGTCGCCGATGCCGGTGCCGAGCACCACGCCGCACTTCTCCTTGCAATAGCGTTGCAGCACCGCCGGATCATGGCCGTTGCTCATGGTCACCGTGGTCACGGTGTTGGAGCGCTCGCTGGCTTCCGCGACGTTGAAGCCGAGCACCTGGCCTTCCGACCAGGCGGAAACGGCGCGGCGCGCGGCCTCACCGAGCAGGCTGTGGCGGCGAAACGCGTGCTCCACACCTTCCTCGTGCAACAGGTCGATGGCCTGGCGCAGCGCGAACAACAGATGCACCGGCGCGGTGCCGGCATATTTGCGATAATGCTCGGTGCCTTCGCGCTCGCTCCAGCTCCAATAGGGCGTGCTCATATTGGCCTTCTTGTGCACTTCGAGCGCGCGCGCGTTGGCGGCGACGAAGCCGAGGCCGGGCGGCGTCATCAGGCCCTTCTGCGAGCCGGACATGGTGACGTCGACGCCCCATTTGTCCATCTCGTACGGCATGCAGCCGAGCGAGGCGACGGTGTCGACCATGTACAGCGCGGGATGGCCGGCAGCCTTGATCGCCTTGCCGATCGCCTCGATGTCGTTCTGCACGCCCGAGGCGGTATCGACCTGGACGACGACGACGGCCTTGATGGTGTGCTCCTTGTCGCGGCGCAGGCGCTCCTCGACCTCATGCGGCCGCACCGCGCGGCGCCAATCACCCTTCAGCACCTCGACCTCGGCGCCCATCAGCTTTGCCGCATGGCCCCAGCCGATCGCGAAGCGACCGCTCTCCAGCACCAGCACCTTGTCGCCGCGCGACAGCACGTTGCTCAGCGCCGCTTCCCAGGCGCCGTGTCCGTTGGCGATGTAGATGTAGGACTTGCCCTTGGTCGCGAACAGGTTCGAGATGTCGCGGAGCAGGCTCTCGGTCAGATCGGTCATCTGCTTGGAGTAGATGTCGATCGCCGGACGATGCATCGCCTGCAGCACCTCGTCGGGCATCGTGGTGGGCCCGGGGATGGCCAGAAACTCCCGGCCCGCGCGAACGGTCATTGCTGTTGGTCCTTGTGTCGTGAAGACGGTCTGGAGGGTTGATGATCTGCGTTTCTACGCGTTGGAGGCGGCCAAGAAAAGCACGGAAAACGCAGGTCTGAAGTGGGTTATCGCTTCGTCTCGCGGCAACCGGCGGCCTCCGCGTCTTCAACCGAGCAGAACCAGCGGGTGCCCTTGGCGATTTTCATCTTGATCTGGGTGTACCAGCGGCTGTTCGGGGTATGGTAGATGCACTCGCCGGCGCTGTTGACGTTGCCCTTGATGGTGCAGTCCGGCGAGGGCGCGACCGGGCCGGAGGCGGAAGCCAGCAGCACCGAATGCGCGCCCTCGGGCGGCTTGGTGGCGCCCAATATCGTCGTCTTCTTGTTGCGCACGCGCCAGTCCCAGGGCGCGATGAAGGCGCCCTGCCACATCCCGGCTTTTGCCTCACGCGCGGCAGCTTCATCCGCGTCATAGTCGTGCGAGACCCGGGTGTAGGACAGCGCCCAGCCGCTGCGCACCAGCCATTTCTGGATGTCCTCGCCGCCGACCTCGCAGCGCGCCACGGTGCGGCCGCGCCGGTCGATCGCGCGGGTATGGCAGACCCAGTTCTTGCCCTCGGTGTATTTGGCGAGCTCGTCGCGCGCCGCGATCCCGCAGGTCCAGCGCTCGGTATTGGTGTTGAGGCAGAGCTGGTCGGACGACGGCGCGTCGATGCCGCCGAGCCGGATCCTCGTGTTGCCGATCACGACGGAATCGCCGTCGCGGACCTTCGCCGTGCCGGTGATCTCGGCGGCCTGCGCCAATGACGGCAAGGCGAGCAGTGACAACGCAATCAGGATTTTTCGCAACATGCCGGTCCGCGTGTGAAGAAAATCTCGATAAGCCCGGCAATTGTGGTCGGCTTTTGTCCGCCCGGCCAGCGCCTGCCTAACAGATGGGCTTTCAACTTCCTGTCATTGCGGCGATGGACCGTAGGGTGGGCAAAGCGAAGCGTGCCCACCATGTCTGGCATTGCGGAGGAATGGTGGGCAAGGCGCGCGAAGTGCGCGCCTTTGCCCACCCTACGTTCTGCGTGAACCCTCACCCCCGTCCCATCATCGCCCGCCGCGCCACCGCCAGTCCCATCAGCACGAACGCCGACGTCACCTCGGGTCCACCCACCAGGATCCGTGTCGGCGTCTTCATCTTGTTCCATTCATAGGCGCGGAACGGGCCGCGGCGGCCGCCTTCGCCGATGGCGCCGACGATCACGTTCAGCGCCGGCGCAAAGGCGCGCGGATCGGCGCCGAGATGGCCGAGCGCGATCAGCGCCAGCGCCGCGTCGAACACGTTCATCTCGGCGGCCATCAGCTCGCCCTGGACGTAGGACAACACGCGGTGACGGATGAAATCGAACTCGCCATCGGGATCGATCGCGGCCTGCGCCGCCAGCGGCAGCGCCAGGAAGGCCGCATAGCAGCGGCCGAAATAGGCGCTGTAGAGCTCCGGAAGGTAGTAAATGTGCGAGCGGGGATTGGCGAAGGCGCCGCTTGCGGCGAGCCGCTTCTGGAAGCCGATGATGCGGTGCACGGTCGCCAGCCGCGCCGGCGTTTCCAATATCTTCCAGCGCGCGAGGTTGCGAAAGCTCACCTCGAGAATGTCGAGATTGAGTGTCGGATCGAGATCGTTGCCATAGGGCCGCTCGCCGGCGAGATTGTCGATCCAGGTCGCGACGCCGCCCTCGTAGTCGATGTTGTCGTTGAGCGGGACGGTCACGCGCGGCTCGTTGACGCCGGCGCGCACCTGGTAGCCGGCATAGAAATCCAGCAGCGGCTGATCGATAATCGGATCGGTGCAGCCGGCCTGCGTCGCCGCGGAGATCGAGCAGGCCGTGGTGTCGCAGTCGGGCACGTAGATGCCGAAGCCGAGATCCTGCTTGATCTGCGCGAAGAAGCGGGAGAACCGCGGATGCGGTGCAGGCGCCAGCGCCGTGATGACGTCGAAACGCGCGCCGTCGCTGCCCTGCACCTCTTCGCGGCTGACATTGACGCAGAAATCGACCATGTCGGCGACGGCGCGTTCCGCCGCGCTCTTGTCGGCCGGCGCAGCGAGCCCGGTTTCGACATAGCTCAGCAGCGCCTCGATGAAGAACGCATCGTAATAGGCCGAGCGGTGGCGGATCTGCATCGGCTCCCACATCGGCTCGGCAATCCCTCGCCAGGGCGGATTGACCACGGCGCGCGCCGGCGAGCGCGCGATGAAGACGCGGGCGAGATTGAACAGCAGCGAGGAATTCTTGTAGCCGCGCGCGTTCAGGCCGTTCAGCGCCATGATCAGCTCGCGCCCGCGGAAGTCGGGATCGCCGATCAGGTTGAAGGCGGCATAGGTCGGCAGGAAGCCGTTGCGGCGATACGAGCCCAGCAGATGCTGCGCGCAGTCGCGGATCACGCCGTCGATCTGCGCTTGCGCCGGCATGGCGCCGACGAATATCGCCGGCGGCGGCTTGGGGTGATCCAGCGCGATGGTGTCGACGAGATCGGCGACGGGCTGGCCGGCCGCCGCCCAGTCGGGCTCGGCATCGTCGCGGGCGCGGACCAGCGCCTGGCGCAGCCGGCTCAGTCTGGCCTCGTCGCGCAATTCGGGCAGTCCGGCACGGCGGAGCAGCACCCGCAATGCGGGATTGCCGAGCGCGGTCTTGTAGAATTTGGCCAGATGCGGATCGCCGCTGGCCGGACCCGACAATACGGGATCGCAGACGTCGTAAAGAGAGGGGCCGTCCTTCCGCGCCGTCAGCGCCCGGCAGGCGGCGCCGGCAAAATATTGAAAGCTCATGAAATACCTGGTCGCGGGGCCTCGCCCAGGGGCCGGCCAGCACGCTCCCAGCTCCGTGCCACCCCCTGCAAGTCTTTGAAAAGGCTACCCGGATTCGCAGGAAATACAAATGTGATGGTGGTCACGGAAAAACCCGGCACAGGGGCTGCATGGTGAAGACTCCGGAATGGCCCGGAGATGAAAAAACATGCAATTTTCGGTCGGAGAATTAACTATTAGCTTCAACCACTTAGCTCAAATTTTGGGCGATCTATTGCCGGGGAGGCCAGATCCGGTTAAGGGTTTGTTTGGTGCGGCGCCGCAAATTGCGCGCAATTCGGGGGCACTCCCCGGGCCAATCCCTCAAACCTAATGACGTCATCGCGCTACTCAACCAGTGTGCGCGCGCTTGGCAGGTCTTTGGTACTGACAGGAATGAACCGAGATGAATGTAAGGCAGCTCGATCTCTCACGACGCACGATTGCGGTCGCCGCGGCCCTCATCGGCACGGTGTCGCTCGTGATCGGTGCCCACGCTGCCCTCAACATGCGCGCGCTCGACGCCGCCAAGGCCGTTTCGACCGACCAGGTCACGGGTTCGATCGGCCAGACCGCGCGCCTCGCGCTGGTCATCGGCAATGGTCACTATCCCGACGCCAGCGCGCCGCTGACGCAGTCGATCAACGACGCCCGCGCGCTGTCCTCGTCGCTGCGCAAGAACGGCTTTGACGTCGACATGGTGGAAGACGCGAGCAAGGACGACATGGTCCGCGCCGTCAACCGCCTGAAGTCCCGGATCAAGCGCGACACCGTCGTCATGCTGTTCTTCGGCGGCTACGGCGTGCAGGCCGGCCGCGAGAGCTACATGCTGCCGGTCGATGCCGTGATCTGGAAGGAGAGCGACGTTCGCCGCCAGGGCGTCTCCATCGACGGCGTGCTCGACATGATGAAGGAGCAGGGCGCCAAGGCCAAGCTCGTCGTCGTCGACGCCTCCCGCCGCAATCCCTATGAGCGCCGCTTCCGCTCCTATAGCCACGGCCTTGCGCCGATCGGAACGCCCGACAATGCCCTGATCCTCTCCTCCGCCTCGCCCGGCAAGGTCGTCGACGATGGCAAGGGCGAGCACAGCGTGCTGGTCAGCGAGCTTCTCACGAACCTGAATGCACAGGGCAGCGCCGAAAGCGTCTTCAACAAGACCCGCGTCGCCATCTCCCGCGCCTCCGAWGGCGACCAGGTCCCGACCGTGTCCTCGTCCCTGCTCGAAGAGGTCCGTTTCGGCGACGCCGGCGGCTAGTTTTTCGCGGCACACGTAGGGTGGATTAGCGAAGCGTAATCCACCACGTCTCTCTCTCAGCGCGGACAGCAAAGAGGTGGATTACGCCTTCGGCTAATCCACCCTACGATATGCGTGTGTAACGCACATCTGCTCCCCACATCGTCATTGCGAGCGCAGCGAAGCAATCC
>NZ_JBFULT010000044.1:0-25153 GCF_054049755.1 Bradyrhizobium sp. P5_C11_2 | reverse complement strand
GATTACGCTGCGCTCCATCCGGGCTGCGCGGCTCCCTGTGGTTATGGGCCTTCGCCGGGACGACAATGAGTGTGTGGCAAGGTCCTGGCTTACGCGGCTACCAGCCTTGTTTTCTTCAAATTGCGCCGCAATTGATGTATCGAGATAAGCCAATGGTCACGATGTGACGGCACAACGCGCTTGGCTTCTCATTTGGAGATATTCCGATGTCGCTCGATTCGGACATCATCGTCGATCGCCGCAGGATCCGCCGCAAGCTGACGTTCTGGCGCGTGATGGCCGCGCTGATCGCGATTGCGGCCATTGCCGGCTTCGCGCTGGTCGCGACGCCCGGTGCGCGCGGCACCTTCGCATCCGCCGGCTCGATCGCGCGGGTCCAGATCGATGGCCTGATCCGCAGCGATTCCGACCGCACCCAGGCGCTGGAGCGGCTGGAGAATTCGCAGGCCGCCGCCGTCATCGTCCACATCAACTCGCCCGGCGGCACCACCGCCGGCTCCGAGCAGCTCTACGATTCGCTGGTACGGCTGAAGGCGAAGAAGCCGCTCGTCGTCGTGGTCGAAGGCCTTGCCGCCTCCGGCGGCTACATCACGGCGATCGCGAGCGACCACATCATCGCCCAGCAGAGCTCGCTGGTCGGCTCGATCGGCGTGCTGTTCCAGTTTCCCAACGTCACCGAGCTCTTGAAGACCGTCGGCGTCAAGGTCGAGGAGGTGAAGTCCTCGCCGCTGAAGGCCGCGCCCAACGGTTTTGAGCCGACCAGTCCCGAAGCGCGCGCCGCGCTCGACGCGCTGGTGAAGGATTCCTATGCCTGGTTCAAGGGACTGGTGAAGGAACGGCGTGGCATGGATGACACGCAGCTCGAAAAAATCGCCGATGGCCGCGTCTTCACCGGACGCCAGGCGATCGATCTCAAGCTGGTCGACCAGCTCGGCGACGAGAAGACGGCCGTGACCTGGCTGGTCGAGCAGAAGGGCGTCAAGAAGGGGCTCACCGTGCGCGATTACAAGCTCCAGCCCCGCTTCAGCGATCTGCCGTTCCTCAGGACGGCCGCGGCCATCACGCTGGAAGCGCTTGGCTTAGGCTCGATTGCGCACCAGATCGGACAAACCGGCGTGGCGCAGGCGGTCGATCGCTTCGGAATGGATGGAATGCTGGCGTTATGGCAGCCGGCAGCGTCGAATTGACCGGAACCGGGCGAGCTTCGGAGGTTTTTCGCGTCTGGCGAGCGTCGGGGCAGCCCTGTTTTTTGGCATTTGTCACGCATTTTCACGACGCTCAACCTTGATTTAGCGTCTTGACAGATCAAGGTATTTTCACGGAAATGGTCATCCGCACGCTTCCGGGTCCTATCTCTCGATGATCAAATCCGAACTTGTTCAGCGTATCGCCGAGCACAACCCGCATCTGTACCAGCGGGATGTCGAGAACATTGTGAATGCGATCCTCGAAGAGATCGTAGCGGCGCTTGCGCGCGGTGATCGCGTCGAGCTGCGCGGCTTCGGTGCCTTCTCGGTGAAGCATCGCCCGGCACGCGCCGGGCGCAATCCGCGCACGGGCGCCCATGTCCCCGTCGATCAGAAGAGCGTTCCGTTCTTCAAGACCGGCAAGGAAATGCGCGAACGGCTGAATCGCGACCATCCGGATCCCGGCGGTACAGACTGAGTCCGGCGTCAGGGTTTGCCGCGGCCGGCTAGCGGTGCGGCCGGACGCTTTGATTCAAGGCGAGCGAAGCGAGATGCGAAAGTTCCTGACCGCGCTGATCGTGATTCCGCTGGGTCTGCTCCTGGTGACCTTCGCCGTCGCCAACCGGCATTTCGTCACGGTCTCCTTCGATCCCTTCATGTCGAACGACCCGTCATTGTCGGTGACGCTGCCGCTGTTCCTGCTGCTGATCCTGGTGGCTGCGCTGGGTGTCCTGGCGGGCGGTTGCGCCGTCTGGTTCGGTCAGCGGCGCTGGCGGCGCTCGGCACGCCGGCATGAGGCGGATGCGCGGGCTGCCAGGACCGAGCTCGCCGGTCTGCGGGCCTCGATGACCCCGGCGCGGCCCGAGCCGCAACGTCTCCCGGCCCCCTCCGGGGTGGGCCTTTACGGGCCCATCGGGCGAGACAAGCAGCGCGCGACGTTGTAGAAGCGGCCGCAACCGAAAACCCGGTTTTCCAGCCGCGGGCCCGCGGCCCCCATTTGCTTTGAGACCATGTCCCTGCTCGTCAAAATCTGTGGCCTGTCCACGCGCGAGACGCTCGAAACGGCGCTCGACGCGGGCGCCGACATGGTGGGGTTCGTGTTCTTTCCGCCGTCGCCGCGGCATCTGTCGCTGGAGGCGGGGCGCGAGCTCGGCCGGCAGGTGCAGCGGCGTGCGCTCAAGGTCGCGCTCACCGTCGATGCCGACGATGCCACGCTCGACAACATCATGGACGCGCTGTCGCCGGACATTTTCCAGCTGCACGGCAAGGAAAGCGTGGCGCGGCTGCGCGACATCAAGCAGCGGTTCGGCCGCCCGGTGATGAAGGCGGTGCCGGTCGAGGTCGCGGCCGATCTCGCCGTGCTGCCCGGCTACGCCGCGATTGCCGACCGCATCCTGTTCGACGCGCGCGCGCCAAAGGATGCGACGCGTCCCGGCGGCCTGGGCGCGCCCTTCGACTGGCACCTGCTCGAAAACCTCGATCTGAACCTGCCCTTTATGGTCTCCGGCGGCCTGCATGCGCAGAACGTCGCCGAGGCCCTTCGCGTGACCCGCGCCTGCGGTGTCGACGTGTCCTCCGGTGTCGAGAGCGCCCCCGGCGTGAAAGATCCGGAGATGATCAAGGCCTTCATTCGCGCATGCCGCGCCACGCAAGAGTTGAGCGTCCGATGAACATCGCCAAACCAAACTCCTATCGCAGCGGCCCCGACGAGCGCGGCCATTTCGGCATTTTCGGCGGCCGTTTCGTCGCTGAAACCCTGATGCCGCTGATCCTCGATCTGGAGAAGGCCTACACCGCGGCCAAGGCCGATCCGGCCTTCCAGGCCGAGATGAACGGCTATCTCAAGAACTATGTCGGCCGGCCCTCGCCGCTCTATTTCGCCGAGCGTCTCACCGAGCATCTCGGCGGCGCCAAGATCTACCTGAAGCGCGAGGAGCTCAACCACACCGGTTCGCACAAGGTGAACAACGTGCTCGGCCAGATCATGCTGGCGCGGCGCATGGGCAAGAAGCGCATCATCGCCGAGACCGGCGCCGGCCAGCACGGCGTCGCCACCGCGACGCTGTGCGCGCGCTTCGGCCTCGAATGCGTGGTCTATATGGGTGCCGTCGACGTCGAGCGGCAGCAGCCCAACGTCATCCGCATGGAGATGCTGGGCGCAACGGTGGTCCCGGTGCAGTCGGGCACGCGCACGCTGAAGGACGCCATGAACGAGGCGCTGCGCGACTGGGTCACCAACGTGCACAACACGTTCTACTGCATCGGCACGGTCGCCGGTCCTCATCCCTATCCGACGCTGGTGCGCGACTTCCAGTCGATCATCGGCAATGAGACCAAGGCACAGATGCAGGAGGTCGAAGGACGCCTGCCGGATTCGCTGGTCGCCTGCATCGGCGGCGGCTCCAACGCGATGGGCCTGTTCCATCCTTTCCTCGACGATTCCACCGTCGAGATCTTCGGTGTCGAGGCGGCCGGCCACGGACTGACGCAGTTGCATGCGGCGTCGATCGCGGGCGGCCGTCCCGGCGTGCTGCATGGCAATCGCACTTATCTGCTGATGGACGCGGACGGCCAGATCCAGGACGCGCATTCGATCTCGGCCGGTCTCGACTATCCCGGCATCGGCCCCGAGCATTCCTGGCTGCACGAGATCGGCCGCGTGAATTATCTCTCGGCGACCGACGACGAGGCACTCGCCGCATTCCAGCTGCTGTCGCGGCTCGAAGGCATCATTCCCGCGCTCGAGCCCGCCCATGCCATCGCCAAGGTGATGGAGCTCGCGCCGAAGCGGCCGAAAGATCACCTGATGGTCGTCAACCTCTCCGGCCGCGGCGACAAGGACGTGCCGCAGGTCGGCGACATCCTGAGGGGCAAAGCCAAGTGACCACGCGTATCGACACCCGTTTCGCCGAGCTGAAAAAGCAGGGCCGCTCGGCCTTTGTCACCTATGTGATGGCCGGCGATCCCGATCTCACGACGTCGCTCAATATCGTCAAGGCGCTGCCCAAGGCAGGCGCCGACGTCATCGAACTCGGCATTCCCTTCACCGATCCGATGGCGGATGGTCCCTCGATTCAGGCCGCAGGTCTGCGCGCGCTCAAGAACGGCATGACCTTGAAGAAGACGCTGGAACTGGTGCGCGACTTCCGCAAGGACGACAACGTCACGCCGCTGGTGCTGATGGGCTATTACAATCCGATCTACATTTACGGCGTCGACAAGTTTTTGGCTGATGCCAAGACGGCCGGCGTTGACGGCCTGATCATCGTCGATTTGCCGCCGGAGGAAGACGACGAGCTCTGCATTCCCGCGCTGAAGGCGGGCCTGAACTTCATTCGCCTCGCGACCCCGACCACCGACGACAAGCGCCTGCCCGCGGTGCTCGCGAACACATCAGGCTTTGTCTATTACGTCTCTATCGCCGGCATCACCGGTGCAGCGGCGGCGGACGCCAATGCCGTTGGTGAAGCTGTCGCGCGCATCAAGCGGCATACCAAGCTGCCGATCTGCGTTGGCTTTGGCATCCGCACGCCGGAGGCGGCGCGCGCCATTGCCGAGAAGGCCGATGGTTCGGTGGTCGGCACCGCGCTGGTCGATGCGCTCAAGAACAGCCTCGATGCGGAGGGCCGGGCGACCGCCAAAACCGTTAACGCCGTCGCCGAATTGACGGCGGCCCTGGCCCAGGGCGTCAAAGGCGCGCAACAGGCGGCGGAATAGGCCATAATTCCGCTCTCAGGGCGGGTGACACGGCGGCTTGCCGGGGGAAGCTCCGGCCGCCATATATCCCTTCAGGCGATCCAGGTGTGGATTCGCTAATCGGAGCAAATCATGAATTGGCTCACCAACGTGGTCCGGCCGAAAATCCGCAATATCCTGCGGCGGGAGACGCCGGAGAATTTGTGGATCAAGTGCCCGGATTCCGGACAGCTCGTGTTCTACAAGGACGTCGAGGCCAACCAGTTCGTCATTCCCGGCTCCAACTACCACATGCGCATGGGCGCGGTGGCGCGGATGAAGTCGATCTTCGACAACGAGACCTGGTTCGACGTCGCGTTGCCTGATGTCACGCCCGATCCGCTCAAGTTCCGTGACGAGAAGAAATATGTCGACCGCATCAAGGATGCGCGCGCCCGGACCAATCTGAACGACGCGATCAAGGTCGGCTACGGCAAGCTCGAAGGTGCCGCGGTCGTCATCGCCGTGCAGGATTTCGATTTCATGGGCGGCTCGCTCGGCATGGCCGCGGGCGAGGCCATCGTGCGCGGGCTGGAGCTTGCGGTCGAGAAGAAGTCGCCGTTCGTCGTGTTCGCGGCCAGTGGCGGCGCGCGCATGCAGGAAGGCATCTTGTCGCTGATGCAGATGCCGCGCACCACCGTTGCCGTGCAGATGCTGCGCGAGGCCAAGCAGCCCTACATCGTCGTGCTGACCAACCCGACCACGGGCGGCGTCACCGCGTCCTACGCGATGCTCGGCGACGTGCAGATCGCCGAGCCCGGCGCGCTGATCGGCTTTGCCGGCGCGCGCGTGATCGAGCAGACCATCCGCGAAAAGCTCCCCGAGGGCTTTCAGCGCGCGGAATATCTCAAGGAGCACGGCATGGTCGACATGGTCGTGCACCGCCATGATTTGCGCCCGACGCTGGCACGGCTCTGCCGTCTCCTGACCAGGTCGCCGGCGCTCGAGACCGCGTCGAAATCGGCGCAGCCGGTGTTGAGCCCGGCGCAGATCGTATCGGCCCCCGACGTGGCGCCGGCCGCGCCGCACGCGTGAACGCCTCCGCGGACAGCGCAAAACCGTCGCTCGGTGAATTGATCGGGCGGCTGTCGGCCCTGCATGATAAGCGCATCGATCTCGGGCTGGAGCGGATGCACCGCCTGCTCGAGCGGCTCGACCATCCCGAGCGCAAGCTGCCGCCGGTGATCCACATCGCCGGCACCAACGGCAAAGGTTCGACGCTCGCCTATCTGCGCGCCACGCTGGAGGCGGCGGGCCTGCGCGTTCACGCCTACACCTCGCCCTATCTGGTCCGCATCAACGAGTGTTTCCGGCTCGGCCGCGCCGGCGGCGGCGTGCTCGTCGGCGACGACGAATTGCGCGCGGCGCTGGAAGAGGTCGAACGCGTCAATGCCGGCGAGGCTGCGACCGTGTTCGAGCTGGAGACCGCCGCTGCCTTGCATTTGTTCGCGCAGAATCCGGCCGATGTGGTGCTGCTCGAAGTCGGCCTTGGTGGTCGGCTTGATTCGACCAATGTGATCGACACGCCTGCGGCCTGCGTGATCACGCCGGTCAGCATGGATCATATGGATTTCCTTGGCGATACCCTGACATCGATCGCCGCCGAGAAGGCCGCCATCATCAAGCGCGGCGTGCCCGTGATTTCGGCCGAGCAGACGGGCGAGGCGATGGCCGTCATCGAAGCGCAGGCCAAACGCATGCGCGCGCCACTGTTTGCCGCCGGCGAGGGCTGGCATGTCAATGTCGAGCACGGGCGGCTGGTCTATTCCGACGATCGCGGCCTGATGGATCTCGCGGCGCCACGCCTGTTCGGCCGCCACCAGTTCGACAATGCCGGGCTTGCGATCGCAACGCTGCGCGCCATCAGCGCCTTCAAGATCAATCAAGCGGCGTTCGAGGCCGGCATCGTCGGCGCCGAATGGCCGGCGCGGATGCAACGCATCACGGCCGGCGCGCTGCTTGGCTGGGGACCGCAGGGCTCGGAGATCTGGCTCGACGGCGGGCACAATGCCGAGGGCGGTCGCGTCGCGGCGGCCGCGCTCGGCGACCTCGAAGAGCGGGTGTCGCGGCCGCTGGTCGTGATCGCCGGCATGATGGCCAACAAGGATGCGCAGGCTTTCCTCGCCAATTTCGCCGGCCTGACCCGTCACATCATCGCGGTGCCGATTCCCGACATCGAGAATGCGATGCCGCCCGATCGCCTTGCGGATGCCGCGCGCAGCCTCAGCATGCGCGTCGAGATCATGCCCGGCGTCGAAGTCGCGCTGCGCGCGCTGTCACAGCTCGCCTACCAAGTGCCGCCGCGCATCCTGATCACCGGTTCGCTCTATCTCGCCGGCCACGTGCTCGCCATCAACGGCACGCCTCCTGCATAGAGATCCGGGCAACAGGAAATGCCAATGCGTTTTGCCGCGATTGCCGACGTCCATGGCAACCATCTCGCGCTGGAAGCGGTGCTCGCCGATATCCGCGCACAAGGCATCGCCGAGATCGTCAATCTCGGCGACATGCTGAGCGGTCCGCTGGATGCGCGGCGCACCATCGACATCCTGATGAAACTGGATGCCGTGCATGTGCTCGGCAATCACGATCGCTATCTGCTCGACCGGCCGCCCGAGGCAATGGGCTCATGGGACCGTCCCGCCCATGCGCAGCTGGATAGCCGGCATCTCGATTGGCTCCGCACGCAGCCGATGACGCGGGTATTCCGCGACCAGGTCTTGCTCTGCCACGCGACGCCCGGCGACGATGAGGTCTATTGGCTCGACACCGTGCATCCCGACGGCACCGTCGCGCTATCGCCGCTGGACCGGATCGAGCAGCTCGCGCAAGGCATCACGCAGCCGCTGATCCTGTGCGCCCACACCCATCTCGCCCGCGCCGTGCGGCTGCGCGACGGCCGGCTGATCGTCAATCCCGGCAGCGTCGGCAGCCCCGGCTATCGCGACACGCATCCGTCCCCGCATGTCGTCGAAGCCGGCACCCCGCACGCGCGCTACGCGATCCTCGAATTCGCCGACGGCGCCTGGCAGGTGACGTTCCGCCATGTCGTCTATGATCACGAGGCGATGGCCGCGCTCGCACGCCGTAACAATCAGCCGGAGCTGGCGCATGCATTGGCGACGGGGTGGATCAGCTAGCGCAGGCGCGTAGCCCGGATGGAGCCAACGGGTCGGCGCGAAGCGCCGCCCGATGACAGGCTCCGCGCAATCCGGGGGCCGACATCACGCATGGAAATCCCGGATTACGCTTCGCTCCATCCGGGCTACGAGCCGGCAATTGCCGATCTTGATATTTATGCAGGCTCGCTTGTTATAAGCAGGCTTGCATAAGGGAGGCGGCGCCATGATTGACCAAGAGGTCTGGCGGAGCGAATACGCGGTCGAGACATCGGCAGGCGCAGAGACGATCTGGAGCATCTTCCGCGATGTGCCCGGTTGGAAAACCTGGAACGCAGGTATCGAGGAGATCGACATCGACGGGCCATTTGCGGCCGGAACCTGGTTCACGATGAAGCCTCCCGGCGAGGAGGCGCTGCGCTCGCAGCTGATCGAGGTCCGCGAGAACGAGTGTTTCATCGACGAAACGCGCGTCGGCGATCTCGTCATCAAGGTCGCCCATCGCATCGAAGCCCTTGGACCGACGCGTACGCGTGTCGTTTACGCCGTCGACGCTAGTGGACCCCAGGCCTCCGAGATCGGTCCCGCTGTCGCGTCGGACTTTCCCGATGTTCTCGCCAGTCTGGCTAAACTCGCCGAAACGAGATCGGCATGACGCGGATCAGTCGCCGAGTAGCCCGGATGGAGCCAACGGGTCGGCGCGAAGCGCCGCCCGATGACAGGCTCCGCGCAATCCGGAAATCGTGCCGCAAGTGACGGCGGCCCCGGATTGCGCTGCGCTCCATCCGGGCTACCGGCAAAACAAMACGGCCGGCTTTCGCCGGCCGTTGCACAAACCTTCTGACGCGACGCGGATCAGACCGCCGACGTGATCCACTGCTGCAGCTTCGCCTTCGGCGCCGCGCCGACCTGGCGCGAGGCCATCTCGCCGCCCTTGAAGATCATCAGCGTCGGGATCGACATCACGCCATACTTCGACGCGGTCTTCGGGCTCTCGTCGACGTTGAGCTTGACGATCTTGACCTTGTCGCCCATCGCGCCGGCGATCTCGTCGAGCGCGGGGGCGATCATGCGGCAGGGGCCGCACCATTCGGCCCAGAAATCGACGACCACAGGACCGTTCGCCTTGAGCACTTCGGCTTCGAAATCGGTATCGGAAACCTTGCCAACGGCCATTGGAGTACCTCGTTCGGTTGAAAGAATCGACGCGACCTGGAATCGCGCCGGGGATCATGGCGTCAACCTATGAACGGCTCCTTGCCGGGTCAAGGACGCTCACGCCGACATGAAGGGATGCCAGCGCCGCGTCCAGCGCGGGGGCTGAAATCTCCATATATTCAAGGGCCTCGGTCCAGAGCAGGACGGCCCGGATCGGCCTTTGGGGATAAAGCCGGGCCAGCACCGCCCGGTACAGCGCAAGCTGCCGGACATAGGCCGCCGGCGCCGCGGCGGCGCTCCTCGGCGCGGCCTGGTTGGTCTTGAAATCGACGATCAGCACCTCATCCGGACGGACGACCAGACGGTCAATCTGCCCCGACACCAGCGCCGGCGGACGACCTGGGCGCTCCAGTCGGCCGGCGATGGCGACCTCGGCCCGGCTGCCGGCGGCAAAGACGGGCGCAAAGCGCGGCTCGGCGATCAGCGCGAGCACCTTGTCGGCCAGCGCGGCGCGGTCGGCCTCGGCCCAGTCCGCGGCATTGCGGGCCATGAAGCCGAGCGCGGCCTCGCGCCGGCGCCCGGCGGCGATGTCCGGCAAGGATTGCAGCAGCCGGTGCACCAGCGTGCCGCGTTGCAGCGCAAGTGCGCGCGACTGGACCGATTCGCCGGTCCGCACGCTGCGGCCCTCCTCGGCGGCCTGGCCCGACGGGCGCACCGGATCGTCGTCGAGATGTTCGCGCGGCGCCGGCGTGCGCAGCCAGGCCGGCAGCGCGACCGTCCGGTCCACCGAGGCCGCCGGCGTGCCCAGCGCCGCGACATCCGCCGGCCGGGCGAATCGCGTCACCTTGCCGAGCGGCGTCTCGACCGTCTGCTTCTCCAGGCCCGAGCCGGTGAGCCCGGTGTCGATCAGGTCGTACCAGCTCAGCTTGCGGACCGTCTTCCTGTTACCCGGCAGGCAGCCGCCGACGATCAAACGGTCAGCAGCGCGCGTCATTGCGACGTAGAGCAGTCGTCGGTACTCGTCCTCGGTCTCCTCGATCATCGCGTTGCGTGCCTCGGCGACCAGCTTCGGATCGTCGGCCTTGCGGCCGGCCCAGACCACCACCTCGCCGCCATTGCCGCGCGGGACCTGGATCAGTTGCAGCCGCTGCGAGTCCGAAGGCGAGGACGTGGTGTCGACCATGAACACGACCGAGGCCTCCAGGCCCTTGGCGCCGTGCACGGTCATCACCCGCACCTCGTCGCGCGAGATTTCCATGTCGCGCTTCACCTCGGTGTCGGCCGAGCGCAGCCAGGCCATGAAGCCTTGCAGCGAGGCCGGCGCCTTGCGCTCATAGTTCAGCGCGAGCTCCAGGAATTCGTCGAGCGCGTCGTTGGCCTCAAAGCCGAGCCGGCGCAGGATGCGCGCGCGACCCTTGTCGCCGCCGAGCAGCCAGGCATAGAAGGCGAACGGCGTCTCGTCGCGCGCACGCGCCTCGCAGGCCTCCAGGCGCCGCAGCGCTATTGCGAACTTCTCGTTTGAGCCCGCATGCTCGCCGAGCGCGCGGCGCAGCGATCCCTTGCGGTCATGGGCAAGCTGGAACAGATCGTCGTCATCGAGGCCAAACAGCGGGCTCTTCAGCGCCACGGCGAGCGCGAGATCGTCCTGCGGCAGCAGCAGCGCATCGGCAAGGTTGATCAGATCGATGATTGCGATGTGCTCGGTCAGCTTCAGCCGGTCGGCGCCGGCGACCGGGACGTTGGCGTGCTTCAACGCCTGGATCACGGCATCGAACGCATTGCCGCGACGGCGCACCAGGATCAGCATGTCGCCATAACGCAAGGGGCGGCGTTCGCCCTCGTGCCCCGTCAGCGTGCCGCTCTCGACCAGCCGCTTGATCTCGGTCTGGATGCGGCGGGCGAGCTTCACCTCGGGGCTGGTGACGGCGACGCCGTCGAACGGCGCGCGCCAGCCCTCGATATCCTGCCGGTCGTCGGCTTCGGCGAGGTCCCACAGCTCGATGACGCTCGGACCCGCGTCGGCGAGCGCATTGTGCAGGGGATGGCCGGTCTCGACCGAATGGATGCTCTTGTAGATCGCGGGCTCGCGAAAGACGTGGTCGACCGCATGCAGGATCGCGGCGCCCGAGCGGAACGAATAGGTGAAGGCGACGGGGTCGAATTTCAGCCCGGCGGCGGTGAATCTGCGGTGCAGCTCGCGCCGGCGCGCATCGAATTCATGCGGTGCCGCGCCCTGGAACGAGAAGATCGACTGCTTCTCGTCGCCGACGGCGAAAACCGTGCGGTTCAGCCCCTCGCGCGCGCCTTCGCCGGCGGTGAACTCGGAGATGATGTGGGCGACGATGTCCCATTGCCGCGGGCTCGTATCCTGGGCTTCGTCGATCAGGACGTGATCGACGCCGCGGTCGAGCTTGTAATGCACCCAGCCCGACGAGACGCGGTTCAGCATTGCCAGCGTCTTGTCGATGAGGTCGTCGTAATCGAGCAGACCGCGCTCCTGCTTCTCGCGCCGATAGTTTGCGGCGGCAGCGGTCGCGATATGCAACAGGGCAGCGGTGCGGTCGCGCACGGTGACCGCGCGGCGCTTTTCGATCAGTCCACCGATGCGTTGCGCCTCGGCCTCGAACAGGCGGGCGACGGACGGATTTTGATCGCAGAACTTCTTGGTCAGCACCGCCTTGCGCGGCAGCTTCTCGTCGGTGAGGAAGACACCGAGATAAGCATCGACCTGTGCGGCGCCGGAAAAGACTTTTGCCTCGCGCAGGCGGCCTGCCTGGTCGTTGTCCGATTTGCTGCCGTCTTCCAGCGCAAAGGCGATATCGTCCCAGCGCGATCGCGGCAGGAACGGACCATCGAGGATATCGTTCTCGACATCCTCGATGCGATCGCTGGCGTCGATGCCCAGCACCGCCGCCATCTCCGCGGCCGCGGCTTCGGCGTTGCCGGCCTGGTCGGTCCAGGCCATGAAATGATCGCGGCTCAGGCAGGCTTCGCGCACGACCTCCTTGAGGGTGACGTCGGCGGCGTTCGCCATCGCGGTCAGCAGCGCGCCGCCGGTGACACTTTCCGGATTGCGCGCGGCCTCCAGCAGCACCTTCAGATTGGCGCGCTCCATCATGTCGGTCTGGTCGCGTTCGTCGATCACGGCGAAGCGCGCCGGCACGTTGGCCTCGAACGGAAACTGCTGGAGCAGGCGCGTGCACAGCGCATGAATGGTCTGCACCTTCAGCCCGCCCGGCGTTTCCAGGGCGCAGGCGAACAATTTGCGCGCCTCGCGGCGCAGTTTGGAATTCGGGTGCGGGATGCCGACCGCGCGGATCGCCGCATCCAGCGCGGCATCGTCCAGCGTGACCCAATGGCCGAGCGTGGTGAACACGCGCTCGGCCATGTTGGCTGCGGCAGCCTTGGTGAAGGTGATGCAGAGGATCTTTTCCGGCGGGACGCCCGACAGCAGCAGGCGGATCACCCGTTGCACCAGCACATGGGTCTTGCCCGAGCCGGCATTGGCCGAGACGAAGGCCGAGGCCGTCGGATCCGAGGCGCGCGCCTGCGTCGCACGCACCGTATCGGGAATGGGACGCGGGGCCTTCACCATTCTTCAATCCCCAGTCCGCCGGCCGCGGACCATTCCTTGATGCGGGCGAGATCGTCATAGGTGCCGTAGCGATTCGTCCACATCGGCAGGTTCAGCGAGGTGTAAGGCTGGTTCTCGTCGTCGAAGGCGCGGATCAGCGCCTCCAGCTTGGCCCGCGCTTCGGCGGCCGCAATGTCCGGCGGCTGCGGCTCGTCGCCCTGCTTGTACTTGAGCTCGAGGATGCGCTCCTCGCCGGGCGGATTGTTGCCGCTGAGGCGGACATAGACGAGCTGGCTCACGGATGCGCCGGCGTCGATGTCGGGAAAGCCGCCCTCGCGCAGGATCGCGGCTTCCAGGGTGAGCTGCGGCGACAGGCCCATGCGGACCTGCTTGCCGGTCGGCGGCTGGCCGGTCTTGTAGTCGAGGATGGCGTAGCCGCCGCCCTGGCGCCGCTCGATGCGGTCGGCGCGGGCGGAGAGCTGGAAGCTGCGCTCATGGTCGAGCCTGATCGAGATCTCACCGCGGGTCTCGGCGGTGATGGCTTCGATCACGTCTCGCCGCGCMGTCTCCCATTCGCCAAACCAGCGCGCGATGCGCTGGAAGCGCGGCCACCACAGCGCCCGCGCCTCGGGCCGCTCCATCAGCGGCGCAAAATATTTTTCGCCGATCGCGCGCAGCACGCGGGCGGGATCGGCGGGCAGGCGCGTTGCATAGCTTTCCGTGAATTCGCCGAGTGCGTCGTGGATCGCCGAGCCGCGATCGGCCGCCGAGAGCGGCATGTCGACGGGGTCGAGCGCGTCGAGCCGCAAAATGTGCTTGGCGTAGATCGTATAGGGATCGCGCAGCCAGTCCTCGATCGCGGTGACCGACATCTTCAGCGGCCGCGTCGCGCGCGGCGGCCGCGGCTCGGGCTGCTTGATCGGCTTGACGTCGTCGGGCTGGTCCAGCGCGCTTGCGAACTGCACATACTGCTCGCCGGCGCGGATCGCCGCCTTCCAATGTGCGTCGCCCGCGACCGCCTCGAGCCGGTGCAGGAAGCGCGAGGCCACCGCCGGCGCGCCGCCGGCTTTCGCGGAATGAGTCAGGATCACTTCATCGGCGCCGAGCAGCTGCGCAAAATCGTGGGCGGAGAGGCCGATGCGGCGCTCCGGCAGATCGAGGCCGAGCTCATGCCGCATCGGCCGGCTCAGCCAGGGATCGATGCGCGGCGCCGGCGGCCAGACGCCCTCGATCAGGCCGCCGACGATGACACGGTCGGCCTGCATCAGGCGCGATTCCAGCGGACCGTAGATATGAAGCCGTGCGCCCGGCCTGTCCCGACGCCGCACCGCGCGATCGCCGAACGCGGTCTGGAAGACGTCCGGATAATCCGGCAGCGGAACCATCAATCCGCTGGTCGTGCCACCGCGCAAGAGATCGTCGAAGGCGCCGGCGAGCGCGAGGCCCTCGCGCTCCTCGAACGCAAGCGAAATGCCCTGCTCATCGCGCGACAGCTCGACCAGGATCTCGCGATGCCGGTGCGCGAGCTCGGCGAAGTCATATGGTTTCGACGAGGCCAGGCTCTCGATCGGCGCCAAGGCGTGTCGCAAGGCATCGATCAGCGCCTGGATGCGATCGAGGTCCTCCGCCTTGAGACGTGCGCGCGGCTCCGCGCGGTGCAAGGCGGAAACCTCGCCGCGCCACAGTTTTGCGAGCTCCTCGCGAAAACGGCCGAATTCGCGCGAGAGGCCTGCCGTGCCCGCAGGAGGCCGCGTGCCGCGCAAGACGGCAAGCTCGAGCCCCTCGATCGCCGTCTTCCACGCGCCCGGTCCGCGGCCGAGCCGGCACAGCGGATGTTTCAGCATCGCGAGCAGTGTCGGCGGCTCCAGTCCCTTGGTCGCCGCCTCCGCCGCGAGGCGCGCAAAGACGCCGGCCGAGGTTTCCATCAACACGTCGCCGCCGGAATCATCGAAAGCGAGGTTCCATCGTGTCAGCGCGGCCATCACCCGCCGCGCCAGCGCGCGGTCCGGCGTCACCAGCGCCGCCGATTTGTCGAGATGCCGCGCCTCGCGCATCGCAATGGCGATCGCAAGCGCCTCCATCTCGGGATTGGGAGATTCGACGACCGCGAGATTCGCCATGCCGGCGGTGATCTTTGCGGCCACATCCGGTTGCTTCAGGCGGTCGTGCCAGATCTCCGTCTTCGCCGATGGCCGCATCGATTCGGATGCCAGCAGATCCCGCCCACCTTCCGCCGGCGGCTGGAGAATATCGACATCGCTGCGCTTGATGCCAAAGCGCTGCAACAACGCGTGCATGGCATATTGCGGATGGTTCGATGCCGGATGCTCGGCGAACTTGCCGAGTGCATCGCGCACGCCGCCGATGGTTCGCCAGGCGTCCTCGTCGAGATCGGTGTCGAGTCCCGGCAGCACCACCGCGCCATGCGGCAGCGATGCGACCGCGAGGAGGAATTTTGCGGTGGCTGGCATCGAGCCGGTCGAACCGGCCGCAATCACCGGCCCGCGCGGATGCGCGGTCAACCGCTTGGCCTCCGCCGCGATCAGAAGATCGCGCCGCGCCGCGGGCTCGATCCGGTTGATCTCGGCGAGATGGCCGGGCCAGGCGATGCGCGCGATGCGCAGGAATTCGAGCGAGTGCTGCCAATATTGATCGAGCTGGTCAGGCACGAGGCCGTCGAGCGCACTCCAGTCGACGCCACGCGTGACCATGTCGTCGATCAGGCGTGCGAGATCGGAGGCGAGCGCAAGCGTCGAGGCGGGGCCGCCGACCACCAGCGGTGCCAGCACCGGGCCCTTGGCCCAGGCCGCAACCAGCCGCGCCAGCGTCAGCCGCCGGTCGAGCTCGCCGAGCCGCGGCGGAATCTCGAGCGGGGCTGCGCTCGAAAACTGCTCGGCTTCGTCGGCGAAGGCGAGCTCGTCCTCGTCGATGTCGCCGAGCGCGACGATGCGCGGCAGCACCGCCGCGTCCGCCTGCATCTCGTCGAGGAAGATCTCGCGAACGACGCGCATGGCGCGCCGCGTTGGCAGATAGAGCGTGGCGTCCGCAAGCCGCGCCGGCTCGTTGCGCGCCTCGAAGCCGTCGACCAGCCGGCCGTCGAGCAGGCTCGATACGACCGTGCGCAGGAACGGAACTGAGATGGGAACGCTGAAAACGCGCATGGGCTGCCTGATTCGGGATCAGGCGCCAATATAGGGCGGCGGACTCAAATGGATATGGGCGGAGGGGAGATCGTCCCCGCTCTCCCACTGTCATTCCGGGGCGATGCGAAGCATCGAACCCGGAATCTCGAGATTCCGGGTTCGCGCTTACGCGCGCCCCGGAATGACGGGAGGCCTTACGCCACGCTCTCCAGAAACGCCTCTTCCGCCGCGTGCACGGCGTCGGGGGTGCCGACATGCATCCAGACGCCGTCGAGGCGCAGGCCGAACAGCCGCTCCTGCTCATTGGCGCGGTCGAACATCTTCGTCAGCGAGAACTCGCCCGTTGGCGCGCCGGCGAAGATCGACGGCGACAGAATGGCCGCGCCGGCATAGACGAACGGAACGACCTCCTTTTCCTTGCGCTTGCGCAAGGCGCCGTCGGGCAGCATGCCGTAATCGCCACGGCCGCCATAGCCGATGCTGGTCGCGGTCGGCGCCATCAGCAGCAGGATGTCCATCCGCGCCGGATCGAAGTTTTCCGCAAGGCGYGCCAGGTTGGAGCGCACGCCATCGATCCACAGCGTGTCGGAATTGACATGGAAGAACGGCGCATCGCCGAGCAGCGGCAGCGCCTTGACCACACCGCCGCCGGTGCCGAGCACCTGGTCGCGCTCGTCCGAAATGGTCACGCGCGGATGCCGGCGGCCCGCGACGTGGTCGATGATCTGGTCCGGCAAATAGTGCACGTTGACGACCGCCTCGGTCACGCCGGCCTGGCCGAGCTTGTCGAGCACATGGTCGAGCAGCGGCTGGCCGGCCACCGGCACCAGCGGCTTCGGCATCTTATCCGTCAACGGACGCATGCGCAGGCCAAACCCTGCGGCGAGCACCATGGCTTTGGTCGGTTTGACGGACATCCTTCGCCTTTTTCGGACCTTTTGATTTCGCGTTCGCAGCAATCCTAGCACGGGCCTCGGTCAGCTGCACCGAACCTCAACCGCCTTAATCACCCGCCGTGACGTTTGTACGACGGGTGTTGCCATCATGCTCCGACGGCTGTGGAGCGCACTTTTTTCTTTCTGTCGCCCAGCTTGAGGAAATTGACGCCGATCTGGTCGCCATTGACCCAGGCCAGCTCGCAGCGGCGGTAAGCAAGTCCGGTGGACGACAGCAGCAGAAAGAATTCCTTCAGATGGAGGCCTTCGACCGAGCCGTCGATGGTCAGCTTGGCGCCGCTCTCGGAGACGTCCTCCATGGTGCAGTCGCGCCGCCAGGTGCCGTCGATCCCCATCATCTGGGCCGCAATCCCGCGCTCGAAAACAACCCGGCTATTCCCCCGCTGGTCCGTCTTCACCGCCATCTGCCCTGCTCCAGCCCCGTCGTGATCCGGCTGCTCGCCTCCAGAATACCGGCGTCTTGGCTAACAGCCGGTAAATCGGCCTCGAATCAGGATTGGGGCGGCGGGACGTTGGCGAGATACCAATCGCGTAAAGGGCCAAGCGCGGGATGCGCCAGCGAACGCTGGAGATAGGTCCAGATCCGCGGCTGGTGGCGCAGATAATGCGGCTTGCCGTCGCGGCGGTTGAGGCGGGCAAAGGTGCCGAGCAGGCGCGTATTCCGCTGTGCCGACATGATGACATAGAGCTCGGCGAAGCCGGCCGGATCGAAGCTCGCATCTTCCGCGCGGCGCGTCTTGATGTAGCGCGACAGCAGCGTCAGCTCGAGGCTTTCGGGCACGTCGATGCGGGCGTCCTGGAGCAGCGAGACGACGTCGTAGGATTGCGGTCCGAGCACGGTGTCCTGGAAGTCGATCACGCCGACGCGTGCGATGCCGGTGCGCTCCGAGAGCCAGATCAGATTCGGCGAGTGAAAATCGCGGATGATCCACGTCTTCGGCGCCGCCAGCGGCTTCTGCAACAGCTCGCGCCACATCGTGAAAAATTCCGCGCGGGCCGCCTCGCTCAGCGGAGCATTGCGGTCGGGCAGATACCATTCCGGCATCAACCCGATTTCGATCAGCAGCGCCTCGGCGTCGAAGACCGGAATGGCGTAGGTCTGCTCAGCCAGCGGCAGCGTTTCCGGCAGCGTCCTGCCGTGCAGCGCGGCCAGCACATCGGTCGCGGCTTCGTAGCGCGCGGACATCGGACGCGGCGGATCGCCTTCGATCACGCCCTCKCTGCCGAAATCCTCGGTGATCAGGAAGCCGTGGTCGAGATCGGAGTGATGGATCGCGGGCGCGGAGATGCCTTGCGCGCGCAGGCCTTCGTCGATCGCCACGAAGGGTTTGACGTTCTCGGCGAGATGCACCGCGGCGCTGTAGGATTTCCCGCCGTAGACGGCTGCGCCGTCGGGACGCTGCGGAAAGTTCATGAGGATGACGATGCCGTCGTCGCGGATCAGCCGCGCATAGGAACGGGTCGAGGCGTCGCCGGCCATGCGCTCGCGCGTCGCGCCGATGTAGCCGGATGCGTCGAGGAATTCGCGCAGCGCCTCCAGCCGCGCGACCTGGGCTGCGCCCTTGCCGTAACCGGTGATGTCGGCGGCGCGCGCGTTCGAGCCTAGCGCCGGCCGGTGCGTCAGCGCGATGTCGATGCGGTCTTCGGGCATGGCCGACGGCGCCCGCTCCGGCCATTCGATCAGCACGAGCGTGGCGTCCGGCAGCGGCGACAGCCCGATCTCCTCGAGCTCGCTCTCGTCCTCGACGCGATACAGATCGGCATGCATCACGGAGAATGGCGGCAGCTCGTAGCCCTGCACCAGGGTGAAGGTGGGGCTCGGCACCTCCAGCGCCCCGTCGCCGGCGAGATAGCGGATCATGGCGCGCGCCGCCGCGGTCTTGCCGGCGCCGAGATCGCCGGTGAGCGTGATGACGTCGCCGGGTCCGACCAACAACGCAAGGTCGGCCATCAGCTCTGCGGTGGCCGTCTCGTTGACGAGCGCGACGGAGAATGTCGCTGACGTGGTCGTGGGCGCGCTCATTCGGCGGCGTCGCGATGCGCCGCCTGGTCGGTCGGGAAGTCGCAGATCACGACCGTGCCGCTGCCCACGATCGAATCCACCCGCACCTTGCCACCATGCAGCTCGACAAAGGAGCGCACCAGCGACAGCCCGAGCCCGGCGCCGCGATGACGCGAGCCCTGCGAGCGGCTTTCGAACCAGTTGAACACCTTGTCCTTCATGTCGGCGGGTATTCCAGGCCCGGAATCTGTCACGGTGAAGACGACATTGCGGTCGGTTCGGCGCGCGCTGATGCCGACAGTGGAATCCTGTGGAGAGAAGCCGACGGCATTGGCCAGCAGGTTGTAGAGCACCTGCACCACGCGCTTCTCGTCGCCGGTGAAGCTGCCGACATCCGGGGCGATCTCGACCTTGAGGCGGATGCGGTCGGTGGCGAGCCGGTCCTGGATGCCTTCGGCGGCAAGTTCGATGGCCTTGGTGACGTCGACCGGTCCGAGTTCCAGCTTCATCGCGCCGGCATCGATGGTCGCAAGATCGAGGATGTTGTTGGTGAGCGCGAGCAGCGCGTTGGTCGATTTGGTGACGTAGTCGAGATATTCGGCCTGCTTCGGCGTCAGCGGGCCGGTCGAGGGATCGCTGAGGAAGTGGGCGAAGCCGATGATGGTGGTCAGCGGCGAGCGCAGCTCGTAGGAGACGTGGTGGACGAAATCCACCTTCATCTGGTCGGCGGCCTCCAGCGCCTCGTTGCGCTCGCGCAGCGCGCGCTCGACGTTCTCGGTGTCGGTGATGTCCTGGAACGTCAGCATGGTGGCGCCGTCGGGCAGCGGCCGGATCATGCCGTCGAGCACGCTGCCGTCCTTGCGCTCCAGCTTGAGCGGGACGTCGGCACGGTTCTCGATCGACGTGATGGCCTCGCGGATCTGCCGCCAGACGATCGCGTCGTCGAACAGTTGATGGCACCAGCCTTCGACGGTCTGGATGTGCGGCTCGTCGCGCATGGCGTCGCTCGACAGCTTCCACATCCGGACGAAGGCCGGATTGAACAGCTGCGCCTTGCCGTTGCTGCCGAACACCGCGACGCCCTCGGCGAGGCTGTCCAGCGTCTCGCGCTGGACCCGGATCAGGCCGTCGAAGCGGCGGGCGAGCTCGAGGCCTTCGGTGACGTCGTCGAACAGATAGGTGACGCCGCCTTCCGGGTTCGGCGTGGTGACGACGGAGAGCGCGCGGCCGTCGGGCAGGAACCAGGTGTCCTTGGTGGTCTCGACCGCGCGATAGGCCTCGTGCAGCTTGGTTTTCCAGGCGCGGAAGTCCGGTTGCTCCGGCAGTTTGCGTGCGGCGCGGAGCTGGTCGAGCACGCTGGAATCGTCGGGGCTGCCGTCGAGGAAGGTGCGGTCGAGGTCCCACAGCCGCCGGTAGGAATCGTTGTAGAAGGCGAGCCGCCGCTGGCCGTCGAACAGGGCGACCCCGGAGGAGAGCTGGTCGAGCGTGCGGCGATGCGCTTCCGCCATCCGCACCAGCGCCGAGCTCAGCGCGTCGGCCTCGCTGGCATCGATGGCGACGCCGACGCTGCCGCTGCCGACCTTGACGGCGCGCACGTCGTAGATACGCCGCTCGCCGCCGATCACGATCGGCAGCCGCGAGGTGAAGCCGGCGGCGTCCTTCAGGCCGCGTTCCATGGCGGTGCGGTCGGCACTGTCGAGCAGCTCGAGCTTGCGCTGCTGGGCATCGCCGACGCTGGTCGCCTCGGTGGCACGCACATAGGCGGGATTGGCGAAGGTCAGTGCGCCGTTCTCGCCCTTGGCCCAGATCGGCCACGGCGCCGCCGCGGCAAAGCCGCGCAGCATCTCGGTCTCGTCGGAGAGCGCCTTGTAGCGCAGATTGGTCTCGGCCAGTTCGCGGCGCAGGCCCGACAATTCGCGGATCCGGACAATGGCCTGACCGCCGATGGCGCGGCCGATGGCCTCGAGCGTGCGGCCGTTGGCCGTGGTCAGCGTGATCTGGAACCCGTCGCCGCGGTCACGAAGCGCATCGACCGCGTGATCGATCTGGAGCGCCGGTTCCGGCGGCAGCCAGGTTCCGAACGCGAGCACGCGTTGCGGAGACGAGTCGCGCGGCAGCACCATCGAGATGTCGCCGGAAATCTGCGCGCGATTGTCGCCGGCCGGCCAGGAGATCAGGATCTGCGGCTCGGCGAACAGCAGCGCGCCGAAGCGGTCGGCCTGGAGCTGCAGGTCCCCGATCCGCGTCCGCAGCCGCGCCTCGTTCGTCGCCGTGCGCACGCGCGTGCGCATCAGAAGAATCGCAGCCAGGACCGAGAAGCCGAGCAGGGCCAGTGCGGTCGCCAGCACCGCGAGTTCCTGCCGGTTGAAGTCCAGCACGATGGAGAGGGTGTCGACGAGGTCGGCCGCCTCGGCCGGCGCAGCCGGCAGCAACGCCGCGAGAGCACTTCCCACAAGGCCGTCGCGCACCAGGGATGTGCATGACAGCAGCGTCCGACGCATCGACACGATCACGCCTGACATAGTTGCCCCAAGACCGCACGGATTTGCGCGCGGCGACCCCCGTCGCGCGCGAATCAAAGGACAATACCCCCACCGTGACTCCACCGGTAAGAGTCCAGATCGTGAACGCAAACGTAGCCCCACAAAAATGCCGGCCGGGCGGTTCCAACCCACGTAATTCCTCGGGTGATTCGGCTGAAGCTGTCGTGCGTTAGCGCGTCACGCAGATTGGCTGCCACGATGCAGGTGCGCTCCCTCCCCGCTCGCGGGGGAGGGTTGGGGACAGGGTGTTTCCGCAACGGGACAATCCCCCAGAGGAAAGAGCCCTCACCCGCGTCGCTTCGCTCCGCGACCTCTCCCGCAAGCGGGAGAGGTGTATCCAACACTCAGCCCGGCTAGCGGCCGGTCGAGCCGAAGCCGCCGGCGCCGCGATCGGTCGCCGACAGCGTCGCCACGGGAACCAGCGCGGCCTGCACCATGGGTGCGATCACCATCTGCGCGATGCGCTCGCCGCGCTTGATCACGAAGGGAACCGCGCCGTGATTGATCAGGATCACCTTGATCTCGCCGCGATAGTCGGCGTCGATCGTGCCCGGCGAGTTCAGCACGGTGACGCCGTGCTTGGCGGCGAGCCCCGAGCGCGGCCGCACCTGCGCCTCGTGCCCGGGCGGCAATGCGATCGCGAGGCCCGTCGGCACCAGCGCATACTGGCCCGGGGCAAGCGTCACAGGTTCGCCGTCCGGAACCGCAGCCATCAGGTCGAGGCCCGCGGCCTCCGCGGTCTGATAGGCCGGCAGCGGCAGTCCTTCGGCATGGGCCATGCGTTGCAGTTCGACCGTGACTTTCGTGCTCAAGATGCGGGCTCCAGGGATTTGCCGATCACGCTCTTGACGATGTGCGCGATCAGTTCGGTGGCGACCTGTTCCTTGGTCATCACCGGCCAGGAATCAACCGCGATCTCGGCGTTGTTCTCGTCATTCTTGCGGCTGATGAGATGAACGGTGTTGCGGTCGCCGCCCATCACCCCGGTTGCGGGCGAAACGTCGTTGGCGACGATCCAGTCGCAGCCCTTGCGCTGGAGCTTGGACTTGGCGTTGTCGATCAGGTGCTCGGTCTCGGCGGCGAAGCCGATCACCAGCGGCGGGCGCTTGTCCTCAAGCTTCGAGATCGTGGCGAGGATATCGGGGTTCTCGACCAGCTGTAGCGGCGGCATGCCGGCCGAGGTCTTCTTCAGCTTTTGCTCGCCTTCATTGGCGACGCGCCAGTCGGCGACCGCGGCGGCGAAGATGGCGATGTCGGCTGGGAGCGATCCCTGGACCTGCTCCAGCATCTGCCGCGCCGATTCCACATGCTTCACCGTCACGCCCTGGGGATCGCCAAGATCGACCGGGCCGCTGACCAGGATCACCTCGGCCCCGGCGGCTTGGGCGGCTGCGGCAATGGCAAAGCCCTGCTTGCCGGAGGAGCGGTTGGCGATGTAGCGCACCGGATCGATCGGCTCATGGGTGGGGCCTGCGGTGATCAGCACGCGCTTGCCGGCGAGCGGGCGCGGCACCGGCGGCCGCAGCAGGCGCTCGGCGGCAGCCGCAATCTCGACCGCCTCGGACATCCGGCCGATTCCGGCTTCGCCTGCTTCGGCCATCTCGCCGGAATTGGGCCCGATCAACACCACGCCATCGCGCTGAAGCAGGCCGACATTGCGGCGCGTGGCGGCGTTGTTCCACATCAGCGGATTCATCGCCGGCGCCAGCAGCACCTTGCGGTTGGTCGCGAGCAGGATGGCGCTGGCGAGATCGTCGGCGTGGCCGTTCGCCATCTTGGCCATCAGGTCGGCGGTCGCCGGCGCCACCACGATCAGGTCGCAGTCGCGCGCCAACCGGATATGGCCGGCGTCGAACTCGCTCTGGGGATCGAACAGGTCGGTATAGACGCGCTCATGCGAGAGCGCACTGACGGCCAGCGGCGTGACGAATTGCTGTGCCGCCTTGGTCAGCACGCAGCGCACCTCGACCCGCCGCTCCTTCAGGCGGCGGATCAGGTCGAGCGACTTATAGGCGGCGATCCCGCCGCCGATGATCAGGGTGACGCTGGCCTCAGGCAGGGCGCCGGTGCGCGGGGACGTGGCCGCGGGGGATGCCGCGGGCGGCACCGCGAACGGCGTCAGCGGCTCCTCGCGGCCCTCGATCAGCTCCCGCAGGATGACCCGGACCTCTTCCTCGACCGACCGGCGGTTCTTGGCCGAGCGCAGGCGCAGATAGGTTTTGACGTTCTCGTCGAGCTTGCGGATGGTCAGGCTTGCCACGACACCCTCCAGCACGGAATGATAGCGATGCTATCATCTCTATGATTGCAGTGCAATCATAGATTCCGGACGGCGATGAGGATGCCGATGAAGGTCGCGGCGATGATCCAGAGCGCCACGGTGCGCCAGCGGTTCTTGCGGCCCTCGCTGCGGCCCATCGCCGCGATGCTCTCCGGCGACAGCCGCAGGCCCTCCCGCGTCATGGTCTCCAGCTGCTCGAGCACGATGACAGAGCGCTGCGCGATGTCGGGAAGCCGCATCAGCACGCGCGCGAGGTCGCCGGTGCCGGACAGCGCGCCCTGGACCCGGCCGATCGGACCGAGATTGCGCTCGATCCACTCGCGCACCACGGGGTCGGCGACCTTCCAGATGTCGAGCCTGGGATCGAAGGCGCGCGCCACGCCCTCGACCACGACCATGGTCTTCTGCAGCAGGATCAGCTCGGGCCGCGTCGTCATGTCGAACAGGCCGGTGACCTCGAGCAGCAGCGTCAGCAGCCGCGCCATCGAGATCTCCTCGGCGGTGCGGTTGTGGATCGGCTCGCCGATGGCGCGGATGGCCTGCGCGAAATTCTCGACCGAATGATGCGCGGGCACGTAGCCCGCCTCGAAATGCACCTCCGCGACGCGGCGATAGTCGCGGGTGATGAAGCCGAGCAGGATTTCCGCGAGGAAGCGCCGCTCCTTCATGCCGAGCCGGCCCATGATGCCGAAATCGACCGCGACGAGACGTCCGGCCTCATCCAGGAACAGATTGCCCGGATGCATGTCGGCGTGGAAGAAGCCGTCGCGCAGCGCGTGCCGCAGAAAGCTCTGGATCACCTTGCGGCCGAGATCGGGCAGATCGACCTGCGCCTCCGCCAGGCGCTTGTGATCGTTCAGCGCGATGCCGTCGATCCACTCCATCGTCAGCACGTTGTGCGTGGTGCGGTCCCAGTCGACGGTCGGCACGCGGAAATCAGGATCGTCGCCTGTGTTCTCCGCCATCTCCGACATTGCAGCCGCTTCAAGCCGCAGGTCCATCTCTATCGCGACCGAGCGCGACATCGTGTTGATGACCTCGATCAGGCGCAGCCGCCGTGCCTCCGACGAATAGGCCTCGGCCTTGTACGCGACGAAGAAGAAATCCGAGAGATCACGGCGGAAGCGCGCAGCTACGTTGGGCCGCAACACCTTGACCGCAACCGACTTGCGGACACCGTCGCGCAACACCTCGCCGCGATGCACCTGCGCGATCGAGGCGGCGGCGACCGGCTGGCCGAAGCTTGCGAACACGTCCTTGAGCGGCCGCTCCAGCGACGTCGCGATCGCAGCCTCGGCTTCTTCCTGCGAAAACGGCGGCAGGCGATCCTGGAGGCTTTCGAGGTCGCGCGCCATGATGACGCCGACGACGTCCGGGCGCGTCGCCAGGAATTGTCCGAGCTTGAGATAGGCCGGGCCCATCCGCGTCAGCGCGCGCGACAGCCGTGGCCCATGC